>JBMZDT010000082.1:0-7846 GCA_049614505.1 Leucothrix sp. | reverse complement strand
CAGGGTCGTGTTTCGCTCACGATTGAGACTGAATTTAACTTTTAGCATGAAGGAAACGTTATGAAATCAATGCAGAAGGGTGTCTTGTCAGTTGCTGCCGCAACTGTCCTCGCCTCAGGAGCAATACTGCTTACCGATAATGACAGTGGCATGAGTTCTGAAGCTAAGTTGGCAGCAACGGGTGCCGTAGGCGCGGTTGGTGCAGCAGCAACAGGAGCGGCTGCTGCGGTATCGGAAACGGCATCACAAGTTGTGACTGATGCTAAATCAACGGCAGTAGATGCGGTTGATACAACAAAAGCAGTGTCTACTGATGCGGTAGGAGCGGTGCAGACAGCAGTGTCAGAGACTGTTGATAAAGCCGTTGAGATGGCACCTGAGACACCTTCAGTTGATACGGAAAAAGTTGCAGATGCAGCGGGTGCGGCTACGGACAGTGCTGAGACCACGGTAGCGGCGGCAGTTTCAGCAACAGAGACTGCTGTTACTGATGTCGCTTCAAATGCCAGTGCTGAAGGAGAAGCGGAAGCTGAATCAAATGCAGCAGAAGCTGTAACAGACGCTGCACCAGCAGTTGACGCAACTGAAACAGCCGTCGCAGCAAGTGCTACATCTACTGAAGAAGCTGCACAGGCGGTTGCTTCAGCGGAAACAGGTGACTTACCGCCGCCACCGCCAGGGCCCTTCCAAGATAAAGGTGAAGCGTCTACTCCTGAAGCTGCCGAAGCTGCTACGACGGAGGTAGAGAGTGCTGAAAGTTCAACAGCTGAAGTCGCTGCGGCCGCAACGGCTGCTGCTTTAACCGCTGTTGCAGTGGCATCGACGGAAGCGCCTGAAGAAGCTCCTGCGGAGACAGTCGAGGCTGTTGAGGTAGCCGTTGAAGAATCTGCTGAAAAAGCTGAAGAGTCTGTCACTGAAGAAGTTAACGTTGAAACAGCTGTAGCAACTGCTGCAGTAGAAGAAAAGGTTGAGGCTGTTGCTGAAAAAGTTGAAGAGGTCGCTACCGAAGAGGTTAAAGCTGAAACAGTCGTAGCAGCAACTGAAGAGAAAGTTGAAGAAGCTGCTACTGAAGCAGAAGAGAAAGTTGAGGCTGCTGTTGAAGAAGTTAAAACTGAAGCAGAAGAGAAAGTTGAGGTTGCTACTGAAGAAGTTAAAACTGAAACAGTAGCAGTAACTGAAGAGGCCCCTGTTGAGGCGGAAGAAAAGGTTGAAGAAGCCGCTGCTGAGAAAGTTGAAGAGGTCGCTACTGAAGAAGTTAAAGCTGAAACAGCTGTAGCAGTAACTGAAGAGGCTCCTGTTGAGGCAGAAGAGAAGGTTGAAGCTGCTGCTACTGAAGAAGTTAAAGTTGAAACGGCTGTAGCGACTGAAGAAGCTTCAGCAGAGGCAGAGTCTGCCGCAGTGGCATCAATGAAAGCTCAGGAGCAACGTCATCAAGAACATATGCGCCAGATGGAGCATCAGCACCGCCAAGCTATGCAGCAGCAACAGAAAATGATGATGAACTACTTCAGTCAGATGATGCTCAAGCAAGGTGAGCCGCAGCTGGATGCAGAAGGTAATCCAAAGAAAGTTCAACGTGTGATTATCGTGCCAGTGCCTGCTTATTCGTATGGTTTAAACGCTGGGAGTCATATGATGAACGGTGCTTCTATGCACATGCAGTACCACAGTCATGATGAGCGTATGACGATGGATGCTGAAAAAGAAGGTAATGTTGTAGAGCCAGTAAAATAAGGGTTAGTTGCTGGTTATTAAAAGAGAATAAGGAGAATTTTGATGGACATGATTCGTTGGTTAGCAACCAATAAAGTAGTATTGGCAGTTTGGGGGCTTGGTGCGTTAGCCATTGCTTTGGCAGGTATCTTTGGTGGAAAAAAAGCTGAGCATGAGACAGCAGCTGTTGAAACAAAGGTTGTTGAGGCCGCTGTTGAAGTAACAAAGCCTGCTGCTGTTGTAGCGGCGACTGCTACCGCAGCAGTGGCTGCAACGGCGCAAGCGGCGGTTGGTACGGCAACTGAGGCGACGACAGAGGCAGTTAGCGATGCGTCGGCAGAGGTTAATACTGCCGCTGAAAACGTTACTGAAGCCACCACCTCAGCAGTCAGTGAGACAGAAACTGTGGCAGCTTCAGAGAGCAATTCAGCGACTGAAACCGAAACAGCGACTACCTCTGAATCAGGTGCTGGCGAAGCGGCGATGGCTCAAGTAGAAAATCTGGCCGATAAATCTAGCGATGATTTGCTAATGATGGCCAGAGAAGCTTACTGGGATAATGGCTTAGATAAAGCAGCGGGTTTGTATGCTGAGCTAATTACTCGCGAGCCAACCGTGATTGAGCACAAAGGTGAGCTGGGTAATGTGTTTTGGCGTCAAGGTTACCCAAAGAAAGCGGCTGAGTTGTATGCTGATATCGCGGAGCCGATGATTGCAACGGGTAATAGCGAGCGTGTTTCCAATATGGTTGGATTCATCGGCTTATTTTTCCCAGATCGTGCGGCAGACATCCGAAAGCTACTAGACGCACAGTAATCGCTACACACTAAACCGGGTCTCACTATAGGGTGAGATCCGGTTTTTTTATGAGTCAATACAATAGGATAAAATAATGACACCTGTGCAAAGGATGCGTAAGCGTTTGGAAACGTTGCAGCAGCACCTAACCCATGAAAACCCTGTGCTGGTTGATGTGGTGGATCGCTACAAAAAGCTAGATGCCATTGCGGTAAAAATGGGATTGCTTACTGGGGGTGAGTCTTACGCAACACAAATTGCTTGGTGGCCATTAATTTCTGTGCTGGGTACGTTCTCAGCTGGGAAGTCGAGTTTTATCAATTCATACTTGGGTTTAAAGTTGCAAGAGACAGGGAATCAGGCGGTTGATGATCGCTTTACTGTCGTCTCTTACAGCTCTGACAGTGAAAGTCGTACGCTGCCCGGCATCGCTTTGGATAGTGATCCACGGTTTCCTTTTTACCAGATTAGCGAAGCGATTGAGTCAGTCACTGTAGGAGAAGGGGCAAAAATTGATAACTACCTGCAAATGAAGGTAGTACCCAGTGAAACGCTGCGGGGTAAAATTTTAATCGACTCACCAGGGTTTGATGCTGATGAGCAGCGTAAGTCAACGCTCAAGCTGACTGACTACATTGTTGATCTATCCGATTTAGTTTTGGTCATGTTTGATGGCAGACACCCAGAGCCTGGTGCGATGCAGGATACGCTTGAGCACTTGGTGAAAAGTACGCAGCGTAGAAATGACAGCAGTAAATTCTTGTTTATTCTCAATCAAATTGATACATCAGCAAAAGAAGACAATCTAGAATCCGTGGTGGCCGCTTGGCAAAAAGCACTGGTGCAAGCAGGCTTGAGTACAGGGCGGTTTTATATCTTGTTTAATAAAGATATTGCTGAGCCTGTTGCTGATGAGGCGGTATGGTCGCGCTATCTAGCAAAACGTGATGCTGATCATGCGGCCATTACTAAACGCATGGAAGATATTAATGTTGAACGTGTGTATCGGCTTATTGGCAACCTGGAGTCATTGTCAAATCAGATTGAGCAGCAAGCCGTACCACAGCTAAGTTTGGCACGGTCACGTTGGCGTAAACGTGTGGCATTATTTGATCTGTTATTGATTCTGCCGCTACTCATAGGGGCTGCTAGCGCACTATGGTCGGTTGGCCCGCTCAAACAATGGTTGGATAATCCTATCAGTTTGCTAGGGGATTGGCTGAGTATGGGGTTGCTCATTGGTTTGGGTGTGGTTTGCTTATTCATCCATTTTCTCGTGCGCCATTGGGCTGCCAAGTCCGTCGCAGCGCCCTTGAGTCATGAGACGCCTTATGGCAACCTTTCTGCCGCCTTTTTAAAAGGCACTCAATTACGAACCAGCGTGCTCAGAGCAAAGCCCATTGGCTGGAGCCGTCGAGTTAGTGCTAAACTATTCGCCGTTCGAAATGATGTTGATCAATTTATTCAGCAACTTAATGATAATTTTAGTCGTCCATCCGGAAACAATAGCTAAGCAGTGCTTAGAAGTCAGAGGTTAATGTGAGTCATTCAGAAGATTTGTTTTCCCGCGCCCAGCAAGTGATTCCAGGCGGCGTTAATTCGCCAGTGCGTGCGTTTAAAGGTGTCGGTGGTACACCGTTATTTATCAAACGTGCAGAGCAGGCTTACCTCTATGATGCTGATGAAAAGCGTTATATTGACTACATTGGCTCTTGGGGTCCAATGATTGCGGGTCATGCCAATCCTGAAATCCTAGACGCGGTTAGAGAGGCGGTCGGCAGAGGGTTGAGCTATGGGGCACCGACAGAAATCGAAGTGACGATGGCTGAGCGCGTCCGTGACATCATGCCATCCATTGAAATGGTAAGAATGGTTAACTCAGGCACTGAGGCCACCATGTCAGCTATTCGCTTGGCGCGAGGTTTTACGGGACGAGATAATATCGTTAAATTTGAAGGCGGTTACCATGGACACGGTGATTCGTTACTTGTGAAAGCAGGGTCTGGTGCGCTGACGTTTGGCCTACCCAATTCACCTGGTGTGCCAGCGGATCTTGCCAAGCACACCTTGACGTTAGATTATAATGACGCAGATCAAGTTCGTACTTTGTTTAAAGCGAAGGGCGACAGCATTGCCTGCATTATTGTTGAGCCAGTCTGTGGCAATATGAATTGTGTACCGCCAGTGCCGGGCTTCCTTGAGACACTAAAAGCGGTGTGTGATGAGTCTGGGGCATTGCTGATTTTTGATGAGGTGATGACGGGCTTTCGGGTCGCACGTGGTGGGGCGCAGGGCTATTACGGCGTGACGCCAGACCTAACCACTCTAGGTAAAATTATCGGCGGTGGTATGCCTGTGGGTGCATTTGGCGGTCGAGCCGATGTGATGCAGCAGCTAGCGCCCACTGGCCCGGTTTATCAAGCGGGTACTTTGTCAGGTAATCCCATTGCCATGACCGCTGGCTTAAAGACGCTTGAGATTATCAGTCGTGATGGTTTTTATGAAGATCTGGATGCTAAAACTGCGCGTATGTTAGAAGGTATAACGGCTGCGGCTCGTGAACATAATATTCCATTGTCAACGAATCAAGTGGGCGCAATGTTTGGTTTATTTTTCACAGAAGAGACCGAAGTGACGAGCTACCAACAGGTTACGGCCTGTAATGTTGATCGTTTTAATGCTTTTTTCCATAGGATGTTGGATCACGGCATAAACCTAGCACCGTCGGCATATGAAGCGGGTTTTGTTTCATCAGCACACACTGTTCAAGATATTGATGAAACGATAGCAGCCGCTAAGAAAGTGTTTGGGATGCTGTGATAAGTGACCGTTTAGCTTAAAATATTAGCATTTACTTGACTTTTCGAGGAACTAATTTAAGAATTAGCACTCTCAGTGTATGAGTGCTAAAAATAGCAGGAATTTGGAGAAAAATATGAGTAAGTCACTGGCATTAAGTAGTACAGCGTTATCTGTTAGCACAGGTAGTCTGGAAAGCTATGTCCAGTCGGTGCATGAAGTACCGGTACTAAGCGTAGAAGATGAGAGGGCATATGCCACTCGCCTTGTGGAGAAGGGTGATCTAGAGGCTGCACGGGTTTTGGTTATGCATAACCTAAGATTCGTGATTAAAGTTGCGCGAGGTTACAGTGGTTATGGCTTGCCACTTGCTGATTTAATTCAAGAGGGCAATATTGGTTTAATGAAAGCGGTAAAGCGCTTCGATCCAACAGTCAATGTTCGTCTTGTTTCATTTGCTGTACATTGGATTAGAGCAGAAATGCACGAGTTCATTCTACGCAATTGGAAGGTTGTTAAGGTTGCTACGACTAAAGCGCAACGTAAATTGTTTTTCAACTTACGCAGCAGCAAGAAGCGCTTGGGTTGGTTAAATGTAGCGGAAGCGGATGCGATTGCGACAGACCTCGGTGTGAGTACTAAAGACGTTATCGAGATGGAAAAGCGTATGAGTGGTTTGGATATCTCATTTGATCTGTCACCAGGTCAAGATGACGATGACAAAGCTTACGCGCCAAGTCAGTACTTATTGCCTTCTGAAAATCAAGATCCTGCTGATTTATTAGAAGCTCAGGATTGGGAAGATCATACTCAGGCACGCTTTAATGGTGCGCTTTCTGAGTTGGACGAGCGAAGTAAAGATATTTTAGCGAGTCGTTGGTTGTCTGATGAGAAGGCGACACTTCAGGATTTAGCTGACAAGTATGGTGTTTCAGCTGAAAGAATTCGCCAGTTAGAAAGTGCAGCTATTAAAAAGCTCAAGGCTGAAATTGCATAGATCGTTATCAGTTATTGATGAAGAAGCCGCATTGATTTGCGGCTTTTTTGTACCTATTAAAATGCTCCTAGACCCCTGAAGCATTCTACAGCGTAACTTTAATTGATTTATTCGTCTTCATTAACTGCTTGCATTTCAAACTGCGAAAGATCACTATCATTTTCATGAGTAAGAAACCTAATTCAATCAATTTCGAAACGGCTGTAGCTGAGCTTGAAGCAACGATTATACGCATGGAAAAAGGCGAAATGAGTCTCGAGGAGGCGTTACAATCATTTGAGGAAGGTGTGCGATTAAGTCGTGAGTGCCAGAAATTATTGGCTTCAGCTGAGCAGCGCATAACGCTACTGACGGATGATGGTGAGGAAGACTTCTTAGCTAATGAGTAGTTTGAAATTGCCTGACGTTTACCGGGTACGAATTGAGCGTGTTTTAGATGAAGTTCTACCAAGAGGAGATATACCTCCTTCGCGCTTGCATGAAGCTATGCGTTATTCTGCATTAGTTGGGGGGAAACGAATTCGCCCAGGCTTAGTCTATGCCAGTGGCGAGGCCTTAAATATACCGCTTGCTGTTTTAGATCGGATCGCTTCCTCTATCGAATGTATTCATGCCTATTCTTTGATTCATGATGACCTTCCTGCGATGGATGATGATGACTTGCGGCGAGGAATCCCAACGGCTCATAAAGCTTATGACGAAGCAACAGCAATCTTATCAGGAGATGCTTTACAGGCATTGGCATTTGACATTATTAGTCAGCCGATCGCTGGTTTAACTCCTCAAAATCAACTGACACTAGTTAGATTGTTGGCAGGAGCCGCAGGCTCTCATGGAATGGTTGGTGGTCAAGCAATCGATCTAGCATCAGTGGGTAAGCAGTTGACGGAAAGTCAATTAGCTATAATGCATTCCCATAAGACGGGAGCACTCATTAATGCCTGCGTTATTATGCCATCGTATTGTAATGATGCAGTGACTGGCCAACAGCGTGAAGCGCTGATGAGTTATGCGAATGCTGTAGGTTTAGCATTTCAAGTTCAGGATGATATTCTCGATGTAGAAAGTGATACTGAAACCTTAGGTAAGCCTCAAGGGGCTGATATTGCAGCTAATAAGCCTACCTATCCAGCGCTGCTGGGGATGGCAGGTGCAAAGCAGAAATTAGATGAGCTGTACCAGGAAGCAGTGTCTGCATTAGATAAACTTGGGACTAAGGCAGAACTACTCCATAATATCGCTCAATATATAGTAAACCGTAATAAGTAGATGCTTATGCTAGAAGAAATGATGTCACCTGCAAAGATGCGGGAGCTGGATAAAGAATCACTCCCTGGGCTGTGTGATGAATTGAGGCAGTTTATTCTTCAATCAGTATCACAGTCTGGTGGTCATTTTTCTGCTGGCCTAGGGACCGTTGAGCTAACGGTGGCATTACACTATGTTTTTAATACTCCCGAAGACCGGCTAGTTTGGGATGTTGGGCACCAAGCTTATCCTCATAAAGTACTGACGGGAAGAAAGGATCAGTTGAAAGAC
>JBMZDT010000081.1:0-7856 GCA_049614505.1 Leucothrix sp. | reverse complement strand
CGGCAATAGCCGCCGCATTCGTCACATCAGGGTGTGCTATCGCGGTATTTTCAAGTTCAACCGTTGAAATCCATTCGCCGCCAGATTTGATAATATCTTTAGAACGGTCGCGGATGATCATATAGCCCTGCTCATTAATCGTCGCAACATCGCCAGTATCAAACCAGCCATCGCCAGTAAGTGAGCTCTCCTCCATACCAAAATAAGTATCAACGATCCAATGACCACGAATCTGTAAATCACCTTGAGTTTCACCATCATTAGGCAATAACGCACCAGTCTCGTCGACGATGCGCAGCTCAACCCCCCATGGTGGCCTCCCTTGCCCAATGCGAATAGCTGCTTGCTCTTCTGCTGCTAAGTCTTCATGCACCTGCAATAACTGATTGAGCGTTCCTAATGGACTGGTCTCGGTCATTCCCCAAGCATGAATCAATTCAACACCATATTTATCACGAAATGTTGGAATCATCGATGGAGGCAGCGCAGAGCCTCCTACCACAGTACGTTTAAGGCTTTCTGCCTTACTACCGCTCTCCTCCAGTGCAGCCAGCAAACCCATCCAGATTGTTGGCACACCTAGTGCTATCGACGCCTTCTCGCCATCAATCAGCTTAACCAGGCTTGGCCCATCCATCCCCGGACCAGGGAGCACCAACTTACAACCCACTGCAGCGGCAATGTAAGGCACACCCCAGGCCGAGACATGAAACATTGGGACGACAGGAAGCACCGTGTCTTTCGCTGACAAAGCTAAGCCATCAGGCTGATTACCCCCTATTGAGTGAAGCACCGTAGAGCGATGACTATATTGAACGCCTTTTGGATTGCCTGTGGTACCTGAGGTATAACAAAGGCTAGATGGGGAGTTTTCATCTAGGTCTGGCCAAGCATAATCGGCGTCGCCACCTGCGACCAGCTCATCAAAGAATAGCAGCCCATCAATCATTGCTGCTGCCTCCTCATCTGGGCCGCTCATCAATACCACATGCTTCACCGTTTTTAGGTGCTCACCTAGCTTTGCGACTATGGGGAGAAATGTTTTATCAAGAAATAACACCTTATCTTGAGCATGATTAATGATGTAGATCAGCTGCTCTGGGAATAGCCGTGGATTTATGGTGTGGCAAACCATCCCACCAGCCGCAACACCAAAATAAATCTCTAAGTGACGGCAGTTGTTCCAAGCGATCGTGGCACAGCGATCTCCTTGCTCAATGCCTAATTTCCCCAATGCTGAAGCTAATCTACGTGCGCGCGCTTCAACCTCTCCCCAACTGGAACGGCGAAGGCCTCCTGAAGTTTCTACAGAGACGACTTCTGTTGCGCCATGATAACGAGCTGCGTGTGTTATCAGAGAACCAATCGTTAACTGCTGGTGCATCATCTTTCCGGGCATTATTTCTTCCTCTTCAGTTGTCCGCCTCATCTTACCAATTGAACAACTACGTCCACTTAGGTTTAAACTTTGGCGGCCTTGGAAAACGCGATGCTATATCATGCCGCGTCAGGTCCATATGGCTACGAGTATACTGCTCTGAAGCATCACTCACAGGATTGAAGTCCCACGATGTGTATTTGCCAATCCTCAGCGCACCACTTAATACTCGGCGCCGGGTTTGATCACTAATCACCTTCTGACGTAGCTGCTCTGGATCCCAATACTTAAACGCTTCCTCACGAAAACCTGCCAGCAATGCCTGTTGTCTCTCTGTTGCTGAGTCATTCGCAAGGTTGACCAATTCATTCGGGTCAGCTTCCAAATCAAACAGTTGATCTGGATCAACCATGCAGCTAATAAATTTGTATTGCCCACGCCGAATCATCAGCATTGGCGCACTAGCACCCTCAGCAAGGTACTCACTCACACAAGCATTTGGGTCTTCTGCATCATCACCATCACAAAGTGGTAGCAAGGACCGCCCATTGAGTGGGTCAATAGCCTCAGGTTGCTCTGTCCCAGTAAAGCGCTGTGCCAAGTCCATAAGAGTTGGCGTCACGTCAACCTGCGCTACAGGTTGCGAAACACTCCTCGCTGCAAACTGATGAGGGTTATGCACAATCATTGGAATTCGGCACGACCATTCACGAAATGTCATCTTGTACCACAGGCCAAATTCCCCGAGCATATCACCGTGATCAGCCGTGAAGATAATCGTCGTATTCTCCGCCATGCCACATTCTTCTAAGGTCGTGCGCAGTCGACCCACCCATTCATCAACAAAGCTAACATTAGCGTAATACGCTCGGCGGGCATTGATAATTTCCTCATCACTGACATCGACCGCATCCAAAGCAATCGCTTTTTCTAGACGCAGATTATGTGGATCATTATCCGCTTGTGCAGGTCGTGGCACAGTGGGCAGCGGAATATCCACATCCTCATACAAATCCCAGTATTTCTGGCGTGCAGCGTAAGGGTCATGCGGATGAATAAAGCTCGCCACCATGCACAATGGACGCTCATCTTCGCTACGAGCATGGTCGTAAATCGCCCGCATCGTCGTCGCGCCGACTTCATCATCATAAGCAAGCTGGTTGGTAATCGACGCCACACCTGCCTGCTTCACACTCGACATATTGTGGTACCACAGATCAATGCGCTCCTCGGCATTATTCCAGTCTGGCATCCAGCCGAAGTCAGCAGGATAGACGTCAGTGGTGACACGCTCCTCAAAACCATGCAGCTGATCTGAACCCACAAAATGCATCTTACCCGACAGGCAGGTGCGATAACCCATCATCCGCATGTAGTGGGCAAATGTCGGCATGGTCGATGGCATGTAGGCCGCATTATCGTAGCCACCACACTGTGAGATGTTTTGCCCAGTCATAAAGGCATAGCGGGCGGGCGTGCAGAGCGGGCTACTGCTGTAAGCGGCTTCGAATTTCACACCTTCTGCTGCGAGACGGTCGATATTCGGGCTTTTAACGGTCGGGTTTCCGTAACAGCCCAGTGCGAGTGCAGTAAGCTGATCGGCCATAATGATTAGGATGTTTTGTTTAGACACACTGAGCCTCCGTTATCCAAATTAGCACTCGATCATAGCTGGAAACGGTTAAGGTTACGACTCAGCAGGGCGAACAATCCCCTTCAAAGTCGAAAATGGCAGGTCCTTAGCAAGTAACAGAAACTCCTGCATATACTTAGTCTCCAAGCTTTCTTCCCTGACCGCAGCGTGCAGCGTGTTAAACACACCTGTACCCAAAGAGCGAGCAACCACATAATTATGCTTGGTATGTTCTTCTGCTGCCCAATTAGGCAGTATGCACAACCCTCTTCCACTGGCAACCAAAGCCACCATCATGACCGTCAGCTCAACATTCCGTAGATGCGCAGGCTCAACATCTGCTGGGTGTAAAAATAACCTAAAGATATCCAATTTACGTTGCGGCACTGGGTAGATAATTAGCGTTTGATCTTTCAACATGCCCGCTTCAATGGTTTCCACCTCAGCCAGTGGGTGATCCTGCGGCAAGACCAGCATCGCTTCATACTGAAACAGTGGGATATAGCTAATGCCATTAAGTGGCTCAGGGTCAGCAGTGATGACACAATCCAAATCACCTTCCATTAGGCCTGTCAGACCATCAAAGCTAAACCCGCTCGATATATCAAGCTCCACACCAGGAAACTGTCGGCGAAACTTATCCAATGTTGGGAGAATCCACTGATAGCAAGAATGGCATTCAATCGCCATATTTAGACGGCCACCATCGCCTATCACCATACGCGTTAAATCCTGTTCAAGCCTTTCATATCGAGGGGTAATTTCACGTGCACTATCGAGCAAACGTTGCCCAATTGCGGTTAATTTCAAAGGCTTCGTTTTGCGGTTAACCACCGACAGCCCGATACGTTTTTCCAGTTCCCCTAGCTGATGAGATAAAGCAGATGGCGTCATATGCAGCTTGCCTGCCACATCAACTAAAGTCTCACTATCCCCAAGCGCCTGAATCAAATAGAAATGTTTGCGCTGAATATTCATATTGAAAGTATTTCAATTTTTCATTGAGAAAGTTGAAATTGTATTTATTTACATACCACCTGACAATAGATACATCAAAATAATTCGCAGCGAGTTAGACCCATGAGTAGCTTTACCCAAGACAATGATCAACCTGAACTTTCATTTGAGTTCTTCCCTGCCCGTTCACCAGAAATGGTGCAAAGTTTATGGCGTTGCATGGGCCAACTTGAGCTGCTTAACCCTGCTTATTTTTCGATGACCTATGGCGCCTTGGGTAGCGCTCGAGAAAGCAGTATTAATGCAATAGAAACAATGCTTCATCAATCCGTACCGGTTGCAGCACACCTCACAGCTACAGGACATACACAGCAACACATGCTGGATTTAGCACAAAAATTCAGCGATGACGGTGTGCAACGAATTGTTGCTCTACGTGGTGATGCTGATCCTATCGAAGGCAGTATTTCAGATGTAGCGGAGATGGTGCGTAGCCTAAAGGGAATTGCTGACTTTGATATTAGCGTGGCAGCTTACCCAGAAGTACACCCTAAAGCAGCAAGCCCACAAGCTGACTTAAACCACCTAAAACATAAGCTTGATGCGGGGGCTAATCGCGCCCTAACACAATACTTCTTTGACGCTGATGTGTTCTTGCGCTTCCGTGATGAGGCAGCTAAAGCAGGCATTGAGCAACCAATCGTACCAGGCATCTTACCCGTGAATAACCTCGCTAAAGTTGAATCATTTAGTGCGCGCTGTGGTGCAAATGTACCCGACTCTTTCAAAGCTTTGTTTGATGGAACAGTCGCAGGCAGTACCGAACAACAGAAAATCGGCATTGAGCATGCGCTACATTTATGTGAAACATTGAGGGAAGAAGGGGTCAACGCATTTCACTTTTATACCCTCAATCTGCCTAACATGAGCTATGAAGTGGCTCGGCATTTAATTGCTGAACCTGTTACAAAGCAGGAGCGCAAAGCAGCATGAGTGGTCAAACAACATTAGAACAGGCATTACAAAACCGTATCTTAATCTTAGATGGTGCCATGGGCACAATGATTCAGGCGCACGACTTACAAGAAGTTGATTATCGCGGCGATCGTTTTGCAGATTGGCCTAGTGACTTAAAAGGCAACAATGATTTATTGAGCCTGACTCAAGCAACGATTATTCGTGATATCCACTGTGAGTACTTACAAGCGGGCGCGGATATTATTGAAACGAATACCTTTAATGCAACGCAAATTGCGATGGCAGATTACGGCATGCAATCGCTTGCAGCCGAAATCTGCGAAGCCTCAGCACGTTTGGCTCGTGACGCAGCTGATGAGTTTGAAGCCAAAAACCCACAACAACCCCGTTTTGTAGCTGGTGTCTTAGGCCCCACCAACCGTACAGCAAGTCTATCACCTGACGTTAATGACCCTGGCTTTCGAAATGTTAGTTTTAATGAATTAGTAGAAGCCTACAAAGAAGCTTGCGCCGCGTTAATCCGTGGTGGAGCTGATTTGATTCTTATCGAAACCATCTTCGACACCCTAAATGCAAAAGCAGCAATTTTTGCTGTCGAGGAGACCTTTGAAGCAGTAGGCCAACGATTGCCCGTTATGATTTCAGGGACAATTACCGATGCTTCGGGTCGTACCCTATCTGGGCAAACAACCGAAGCGTTTTGGAATGCGGTAAGCCATGCTAAACCCATCTCTATTGGGCTAAATTGCGCATTAGGCCCTACTGAGTTGCGCCAATATGTCATGGAGCTGTCGCGTATAGCAGATACCTATGTTTCAGCGCATCCAAATGCAGGCCTACCCAACGCCTTTGGCGCTTACGATGAAACACCCGCACAAATGGCAGAACATGCTGCCGAATGGGCGAATAGCGGATTCATCAATATTATTGGTGGGTGTTGTGGGACGACACCAGAACATATTTCAGCGATGCGCGAGGCAGTTGCTGCGATAAAACCTCGTGAGATTCCATCACTTGCTGTCGCCTGCCGATTGTCCGGACTGGAGCCGTTAACGATAGATGCAGACTCGTTGTTTGTAAACGTCGGTGAACGCACCAATGTAACAGGGTCCGCTGTGTTTAAACGCCTCATTGTGAGTGAAGACTATGATGCTGCACTCAGCGTTGCGTTACAGCAGGTAGAAAATGGCGCGCAGATAATCGACATCAATATGGATGAAGGTTTACTCGACTCTCCAGCGGTTATGAAACGCTTTTTGAACCTGATTGCAGGCGAGCCCGATATCTCTCGCGTACCTCTGATGATTGACTCCTCACGATGGGATGTTATCGAAGCAGGTTTGCAATGTGCACAAGGCAAGTGTGTGGTGAACTCAATTAGCATGAAAGAAGGCGAAGCAGAGTTCATAAGACATGCGCGACTGTGCTTACGTTATGGTGCAGCCGTTGTCGTGATGGCATTTGATGAAAGTGGCCAAGCGGATACGACTGAACGAAAAGTTGAAATTTGCTCACGCGCCTATGATCTTCTAGTTAACGAAGTAGGCTTTCCGCCACAGGATATAATTTTCGACCCCAATATATTTGCCATTGCCACTGGCATGGAAGAGCACAATAATTACGGCTTGGCGTTTATTGAAGCAACCCAACAAATTAAACAAGCATTGCCTCACGCAATGGTATCGGGTGGTTTGTCTAACGTATCGTTTTCATTCCGTGGGAATAATCCCGTGCGTGAAGCCATTCATGCCGTATTTCTCTACCACGCCATCCAGGCAGGAATGGATATGGGGATTGTAAATGCTGGGCAATTAGCGATTTACGAAGATATTCCCACTAAATTACGGGATGCAGTAGAAGATGTAGTCCTCAATCGTTGTGAAGAAGCGACAGAGAATTTATTAGCCATTGCTGATGAATACCGTGGTAGTGGAGCAACTGCAGAAAAACAAAATGATGAGTGGCGTGAGCTGCCTGTTAATAAACGGTTAGAACACGCATTAGTTAAAGGTATTACCGAGCATATTATTGATGATACTGCTGAAGCACTTGCGCTCGTTGATCGACCATTAGAGTTGATTGAAGGCCCACTTATGTCTGGCATGAATGTGGTTGGTGACTTGTTTGGTGCAGGAAAAATGTTCCTGCCCCAAGTAGTTAAATCAGCACGTGTTATGAAAAAAGCCGTCGCCTATTTAGAACCCTTTATGGGCGCTGAAAAGTCAGAGTCTGACCGCAGTAATGGCCGAATTATCATGGCAACAGCCAAAGGTGATGTGCACGACATAGGCAAGAATATCGTTGGCGTAGTACTGCAATGCAATGGCTATGAGGTCATTGATTTAGGTGTTATGGTTCATGCAGAAACAATATTCGCTGCTGCAAGAGAGCATAATGCCGATGTTATTGGCATCTCCGGTTTAATCACACCTTCATTACAGGAAATGAGTCACGTCGCCAAAGAAATGCAGCGCCAAGGGTTTGAAATACCGCTATTGATCGGGGGTGCAACAACCTCAAAAATGCACACCGCTGTAAAAATAGCGCCTCATTACACACCACCTGTTGTGTATGTATCTGATGCTTCGCGCTGCGTCGGTGTTGTGAATCAATTGCTTAGTGAAACCTTGCGCGAACCTTTTCTGGACGCATTAGGTACGGAATACGATCAGTACCGTGAACGCTTCAATGCCAAGCTAAACAAGCAAGAATACCTCCGGCTTGAAATTGCACGATCAAATAAATTAGCGACAGATTGGGCGCATTGCCCAGTGACCAAGCCCACGGTTAATGGCGTGCAAACATTGGAAAAATTCGATTTGCGCGTTTTAGCCGAGTTGATCGACTGGACACCATTCTTCCACACTTGGCAGCTACGCAAGCGATACCCACAAATCCTTGAAGATGAAA
>JBMZDT010000080.1:0-7888 GCA_049614505.1 Leucothrix sp. | reverse complement strand
CTCGTCAAAAGCATCATTTTTAAGTGTTATTGTTTCGTGTTCAGCTATAACTTGATTGGCGTCTTCTTCCATTAAACGGACGATGTACTCAGTGAGGCTTCTTAAACCCAAGAGTGCTGTTGCTTTTTCAGCTTTTGCTTTTATTTCTTCGTCTAGTCGGATGTCTAAGCGAGCAGTTGCCATGGTTGACTCCTTTTGTACGGATATTTTCCGGATTAATTTACTATAGCGATACATGTTTGTAATATCAAGGTCTTTCAGATTCATTAAATCTACCGTGATATTTAAGCCAGTTGACTTCTTTGCCTTTGTTGCTTCCCATTTCAAACTCGCCCTCTACTGAATCGACAGATCGCCGTGAAGCACATTGGTTGTATTACTTACTGGATGACCCAGCGGATGTATTGCAGCTTGAGTGTTTGGATGTGGCTTTGAGTATGGCGACCGTGTTTGAGGACGTTTTTAGTCTGTAACCTTTCTAGCGTCTCATATCAGCGATGAGCATTGCGTCATCCCTTCTATTGTCAATAGCGCGCTATATGGAAATGTTTCTATATTTTTTGTATTATACATAAAATACATATTATTGGTGTTTTATGGAAAAACTCCCAAAGCAACAAATTTCTACCACAGAACTGGCGCGCAACCTTGCCAATGTGATTGATCAGGTAAGGGTGTCGCGCACGAGTGTGGTAGTCACAAAAGGTAGCCAAGAAGTTGCGCAGCTTGTACCTGTCGCAGGCAACGGTACTACTCTGGCAGACTTGCAAGCCCTAGTGGCCAGTACGCCGTTATCAATCGCTGAAAAACAAGCGTTTGGCAACGATATCCAATCTATTCGTGAAGCGGTTAGCTTGCCGGAGTCACCATGGGAATCGTAGTCGATACCAATGTTTTTATCGATGCTGAAAACGCCCGTTTGGATTTGGCTAGCTTGCCTTTATTGCAAACAGAACCCGTGTTTATTGCAGCCATTACTGTGGCTGAGTTACTGGCGGGTGTGAAGCTTGCAAAAACAGCAGATGAGCATATACGTCGTCATGCTTATGTCGAAAAGCTCCTCGCTCACATGCCAGTGATTGCGTTTGATAGCGAAGTTGCACGCGTTTATGCTGAGCTATATGGGCATGTGTTAAATCAGTCAGGGCGGAGTAAGGTGAATGCGCATGATTTGCAAATTGCGGCTACGGCACTGGCGTCAGGTTACACTGTATTGACCAGTAACTTGGGCGATTTCAAAAATATTCCAGGGCTTAATGCAGTAAGCCCCTATGAGAATCATCGTGTTCATGAAGCGCAAGCTGCCTATGCAATGCAGGTGAATTAAAAACAGTGTCGTTTGCTTTACGGCTGCTTTGTGCGCTGTTCTAGGTCTGCAAGCTGTTTTTCCCGCAAAAAAGTGTACAAACCTGTTCCAATAATGATCAGTGCGCCTAGAAAACTTAAGTTGTCTAATCGTTCTCCAAAAATAATCATGCCCGTAGCTAGCGAAAACAGCAGTCGTGTATACCGAAATGGCGCAACAATTGACGCATCACCAATGCGCATTGCTGCCACAATTGCGTAGTAACCCGCAATTCCAAATACTATCGCGCCTGCGAATAAGAGGCTGTGTTCTGCTGATACCAAAGTAAGCTCATCGGAGGTCACTTGCAATAAAAACAGAGAGACTACAATGGCTGCTAAAAAGGCTTGAAATGAGATAATAGAGGAGGTGACTTGATTAGGGATAACACGTGTCACTAAGTCTCTAAGCACAACTCCCAAAACGGCTAAAATGACCCAAAATACGGAAGGGTCAAAGCCTTTAACGCCTGGCTTGATAATCAACATAACGCCTGCAAAACCAATGGCAATAGCGACCCATCGACGCCAGCCGACTTGTTCCCCTAAAAACAGCGCCGCCCCCATGGTGATTGCGAGCGGGGTTATTTGAAATACCGCAGCGACCGTTGACAGCGGGATTAGCGATAATGCCTTGACAAAAGCAACTGCCGCTACGGCTTCCCCTAGCATGCGGAGCAAGGCGGCACGTGTCCAAACCTCTGCTCTGAATATTGAGTGGCCTTTTGTTATATTGACGCTAGCAAAAAATAATGAACCAAAGATGCCAGAAGTCATTAAAATCTGGCTAATGGAGAAGGTACTGGAAAGCTGCTTGACAAACACATCTTCCAGCGTGAAGCCTGCCATTGCACAAAGCATCAGCAGTATGCCATTTCGATTGTTCACGTAAAATCCAAAAGCGTCGAGCCTATGCTTTTTCGGGTATATCTACAATCTTGCCGCGCTGAATTTCACCTGCTTTATCATAAAGCGGTAGATCGGCTAGTTGCCCTTTGTGTTGTTGCCCATCGATGCAACCAATCATAACGTCCATACCTGCCGCATGCCCCGCCGTATCCATCAAGGCAATGCCAACACCGTGTTTTAAATAAGGCGACATAGCACCCGCAGTGACTTTGCCGATGGTTTCGCCATTGCGCTGTATTGCTGCACCAATATGAGGCTCTGCGTCGCAGACTATTCCTGTCAAACGCGGTGCTTTAGCGGCTTTTTGCAAGGCGGCTTTACCGATAAAGTCACCTTTGTCTTCATCGACAAACATACCCAGCCCAGCGTCGTACGGGGTTGTTGTGTGATTGAAATCAGCGCCAGCATTGAGAATACCTGCCTCAATGCGGCGAATATGCATGGCATCTAGCCCAAACAAGCTCATACCATAGGGTTCGCCTGCGTGTGTCAGATGCGTCCAGAGTGCATCGGCGTCGTGATGGGGCTCTGTGTAAAACTCCCAGCCCAGCTCATTAGTATAGCCTGTTCGCGTAATCACAACGTCTTGTCCGCCAAATTTAACGCGTGACATGGCAAAGTAGCCAAAGGGATCTGGCATCCCATCATCGGCTGCCGCTTCTAAAATTTTCAAGGCATTCGGTCCTTGCACCTGTGAGACGTACACTTCAGGATCACTGATTTCAACATCCATGCCTACCGCATGCGCACGGGCCCAGCTGTAAAAATCCCCATCGGCCTGTGCATACCAGAAGTTGTCTTCGGTTAATCTCAGTAAGATACCATCGACCAGCAAACCACCGTCTTCATAACACGCTAAACCATAGCCGCAGCGGCCCGGCTTGAGTTTGGTGATATCTTTGGTGAACAGCTTATCTAGGAGCTTTTCTGCATCTGGCCCTTTGAATTGCAATGGGAGCTCGCCTGTGTTCAAAACCGCTGCTTTTTGCCGCAGTTGCCAATAGCCCTCTTCAGTGGATAATTTATCGAAGCAGCAAGCCATCAAACGGCGATTATAGACGCAGTAATGCGGGCCAAAAGGACGCTCTATTTCATGATAAGGGTGGCGTGAAAGCGAAAAATCCCAGCCTGCACCGGGTAATGAAGAAACCAAGTCGCGTGTTTTACCGTCGCCAGAACCTAGCATGAAAACCTCCTCAGGTTTTAGTCGTTAAGATGAGATGGGTTTGTACACTAGCATTGTGATCAATATCCGACAATTGACAATAATTGCTGAATTATTCAATAAGTGTCACTATCCAAGTCAGTTCCGTGGGTTATATTTCACCAAAGAGGTAACGAAAATGAAAACCATTGGCTTGTTAGGTGGGATGAGTTGGGAGTCTACTGCGCTCTACTATCAATCGATCAATCAAGGTATTAAAAACGAACTGGGTGGTCTGCACTCTGCAAAAATTAGTTTGTACAGTGTCAATTTTGACGTGATTGAAAAGTTGCAGCACCAAGGTAAGTGGGATGAGACGGCCGCCATTTTAGCCGACGCCGCTAAGTCAGTTGAAGCCGCAGGTGCTGACTTTCTCTTGATCTGTACCAATACGATGCACAAGGTTGCGCCTGAGATCGAAGCTAGCATTGCGATTCCTATCTTACATATCGCTGACGCAACAGCGCAGCGATTGCAAAAAGATGGTACTAAGAAGGTCGGCTTGTTGGGCACCCGCTTCACCATGGAGCAAGATTTTTATAAAAGACGCTTAACCGACCGGTTTGGTATCGATGTGATAGTGCCGGACGACGCTGATCGCACGGTCGTTCACGATGTGATTTATAACGAGCTTTGCTTGGGTGAAATTCATCATGAGTCAAAAGCAGCCTACTTAGCGATTGTGGATCGCTTGTATCAGCAAGGCGCAGAGGCGGTGATTATGGGGTGTACGGAAATTACTTTATTAATCAATCAGAAAGACACGGCTGTGCCTCTGTACGATACGACCGAAATTCATGCAGAAGAGGCCGTGTCACTTGCATTGGCTAATGACTAGGGGGATGCGTTGCTAAGAATACTACTATGGAAGCTGGGGTTTGAATGGGCTAACCTAATGCGCCTACTACGCCCTCAGCATGATCAGCGCATCTACTACTTTGCCTTTGGCGCAAACCTTAGCCCAAGTGTATTAACTCAGCGCCGCATGACCATTTACGACACCGTCGATTACGCCCTTGACGATGCGACTCTACGCTTTAGTCAACCCGGCTTTTACAAGGATCATGCCTACGCATCAGCGGATGCTGCAACGGGTGAAAAGGTCTATGGCAAGCTGTATCTCATCAAGCAAAGTGATGCTAGGCGAATGGATTATTTTGAGGGCGAGCCGTTTTTACAAGTACACGATAAGATTTTTCGTGAGTATAAGGAGATGCCTTTCTATTACTACCGCGCAGTGGCTCCGGTTGAAGGGTTGAAACCCACTCAAGAATATTTGGATTATATAACAATGGCTTATCGGAAAATGGACAGTGTGCCTGACGCTTATACCGAAGCCATGGAAGCCACTGAGGTACTAAGCTATTTTGAGCAGCAGGATAAAACGGGGCAGTTTATACGTGATATAGAACGTTGGCCTAAGCGGCTCCATCCTGTGCTCATTAAATATGAAGCGATATGCCAGCAGGTCGTTGAGTGGCTGTGGAATCGTTCGTTAATAGACTGGATGATTAAGGTGTAAGCCAAGGGTAAGTTGTCGTAGAAGCGCGCAACTTACCCTGTTAGCGCTAGACGGGATTGATTAGTTTTTGCTTGTTTTTAAGCTTGTGTTTTACGCGGTTCAGATCTTTTTTTATTATCTTTTTGCATTTTTTCTTGAGGCTTTTCGTCTCAGCCTTTTCGCAGGTTACGCTAACTCTATTAAGGTCTTTTGCTTTAACCGGTTTGGTTGCTGCGTTTGTTACGGGTGCTATTGCGATTACTAATATCAGTGTAATTAGTTTCATTATTATATATCCCCAATCGGAAGTTACTTATCGTTGTGAAGGATGGTTACGGAGTGAATGACGTCTTTTGTCCATAAACCACTTGAGATCAGGGTCTTGTGTTGCGGGTGTAAAGTCTGGCGACCACTGAAAGCCAGGTTCGAAAAATTGCGGGCTCAGTTTGACCAAATGATCAGCAAAAATATTGGCCCGATTCAAATCGCGTAGTAAAGAGCACACCACCAGTGCATTACGAGCAACCGCATACTGCCAAGGTTGCTGTATTAGCAGACTCTCAGCGTCTGAGACAAATCCTAGCTCTTCTAATGTCTCTTTGGTCTGTGCGGAGTGCCTTTCTTCATGTGTCAAAGGGTTAAAAGTGGCGGCAATCGAGGTCATTTTGATCTGGCAGAGGTATTTATTTAAATTTGGATTGTCCTCAGCCTGCAAGATTTTGTAAGCCGTCTGGTAGCAGTTAATCGCTTTTAAATAATTATCGCGTATGCGGTTTTTCAAAAGATTGGCTCTTTCAAAACACAAATGCCCCAATAGCCAGTGGATTCTGGCATCTGTCAGATTGTCGGCGCGATATTCATGGTCAAGTTCCAGACAGCGCTGTAATAGAGGGTCGCCATACTCTTTATACTGTGATTTAGAAAACTCCTTAATCATGATTTTGAGTGTGGTGTCTATTGCTTCAATCCGCTCTGGAAACGGGCTTTGGACATGCGTGTTGTACAGATCATTAATTAACCTGCTCGCCGTTATAGAGCCCTTGTAGCAAGGATCTTTAAGGATTCTTTTGATTGTAGATTCGCTCAAGTCAGTTTCTGAACTGAAGTCACTAATCGTTAATTTAAACCGCTCTCGAATCTCTGACGCTTTTAGAAATAGCTCAGACATAGCCCATGTGCCCCCAACAATGTTTTCCTATAGCCCTATTATTTGTTTAATTTATGAACGTCATAATAAACCCTTTTTATATTTAAATAAAGGGTCATTATGGGCAGTAAGTGACCTATTCAGCTGAACAGGTCATTTGAGCGAAAGGGCGACCTTTCAGTAAAAAGTGATGCGAGTAGTATGCCTATCCATCGTTAGCAAGACAGGAGCTAGCGACAATATAACCAGACCATGAGAGAGGAATCGGATGCCAATCAATCGCACAGCAAGAATGTCATACCCAGTATTTTTCTTGGGCCAATCCATCAATTTGGCGACGCTGAGTTTTATCGATGTACTGTTTTATCAGCGCATTTTAAAAGCAGAGGCGCTTTACCACGGTCAGCTAGACGGCCTGTGGGGGCCATTAACGCAAGCCGCCGCCGAGCAGTTTTTTGAGCTGGGTGAAGCGTTGTCAAACGAGCTTGGTACGTTTGATGATCGCACTGAGAAAAATATTCGATCGTTACAAAGTTCGACTCAGCGTTTTGCCCGCGAGTTCATGTCAGCCATTACTGACGCTGACCTTGACGTGCAGATTCGGATTATCAGTGGTACTCGCACTTATAAAGAGCAAGATGAGATTTATGCGCAAGGGAGAACTAAGCCTGGGCGCATTGTGAGTAGTCGTAAAGGCGGCCAGAGCTATCATAACTTTGGTATCGCTTGGGATATTGCTGCTTTCTCAAAAACAGGCAAGTACCTGATAGATCCTAAGCACTATCAAAAGGCGCGTGACATCTTCCCAAATGATGAGCTGGAGTGGGGTGGGGACTGGTCGATACTCGACTATTCGCATTTCCAATTAGCGGGAATCGGCAGGATCTCAACGTTACGCACAGATTTTGAAAGTGGAACTTCTACGACGGTTATCGTTTAAAAATACAAACTGGAGCATCTAACATGACTAAAAAATATGCTTACACAGGCAGCGCTTCACTAGAAAACATCAGCGACTTGACGTTGGACGGTAGAAAAATAAGAGCGCAACACTCGATTGTTGAACTGTCGGGTAACTTTAGGACCATCAAGCTGATTGGGCTTAAGCGTGAACAAGTGATTGTACAGCCAGCACATGGCAAAAATATGTCCTGCCAAACGTTCATCATTGATGACTGCATCAACATTACGGTGAATGGCTACGATCGAATGATGATCTCAAGCACCACAGAAGCGATTCAAGGAGGCAGTGTCGAGGCGCCTTTACTTAGTGTTAAGGGCGAGGACTGCGCGGTCACTGGACTCGTGATTAATTCAGTTGCCGATACTAATCAGTGGACTGAGGATGACTGGGCTAGGCTTGCCCGTAATGCCACTGCTTTTCGGGGCAAACAGTGCAGTATCTCGCGTTGTTTGATTTATAACGTGCGGCGTGGAGTCGACATGATGGCAAAGAACGGCATTGTGTCAGGCAACCTGATTATTGATTTTTGTGAAGATGGTATTCGCCCCATTGCAAATGGTGTCGAGGTCACCGGAAATACGATTCAGAACGCACGAAAGAGCTCAATGAATGGTGACCCGGATACAGGCTTGCACTGTGATGGCATTCAAATGTTCAAGTTTGGTGCCAGTAATCTGAACACGGCCAAGTTAAAAGGTGTGCGTATTACAGGGAATCGCCTTTACAACCGTTCGGGTTACCCAGGGATTCGAGCGATGCAGGGGATTGCTTGCTTTGACGGTTTGATAGAGAACTCGGTGATTACGGACAACGAAGTGT
>JBMZDT010000079.1:0-7889 GCA_049614505.1 Leucothrix sp. | reverse complement strand
TGAAAGCGAGCAAGAGGGTTGATGTGAAATGTAATTTGGGAGTAGTCGGCCGCGTAGATAATTTTCTCAGCAATCAATGGGTAATAAGCATTCAAGTCATCATCCGATGACCCCATCAGATCAGAATTCAAACCGCTAGCCCCTTTTGCCGGGTCACCACGACGCGAGTAAGGATTGAAATTATCAAAAGTACCCATCGCCCAATCTTTGATTAACCCGCCTAGTGGCACATCTAATTTGACGTAGTTAAACTGCGTAAAGTCTGGTTTATAAAATGGCTTACCACGCAACGCGATGGTGGTTGCTTCAATCATTTCAACAGCTTGTTGCGTCGTGTTGTTTGCAGCTTGTATCTCAGCGCCTTTTTTGGGTGCCGTTTGATCAGCATGAGCTGCCCCGATAGCCATACTGGCCGTTAGTAAGCTAATAATAAATTTCATGATATCTCCCTGTCTATTTACCAAGCTGCTGGATCGGTACTTATACGGATTCTGATAAAGCCGATTAATCCACTAATAGCACCTGTACGTTGGTCAACCTATTAACCACATGGTTCAACCTGGTTTCATTCCAACAGCTTATGTTCGATTTTCAGTCAGATGATAAACGGTTGTAGATGAACCTAGACTGTGCAACTAAAACAATTAGTATGTATCGGATTAATGTAGCATTTTCACCCGCACCACCACTAGTCGTTATTAATAGAATATTCAGCTAACGTTTGGAGTTTAAGCATTATGTTTCTATCAATAAAAACAGCGGTGAAGATTTACCTAACCGATAGGCTGAGCAACAAAATAATAACAACAATAAATGTGCGTTAGTTCAGGAAAATTAACGATTAATAGAAATATATAAAAATGACAATTCGTTTCCCATTTCGCAAACCATTATTGGCTTTTTTAGTGGTCATTAGCGCCCTTCTTACTGGCAACTCCTCTGCTTTTGCTGCAGGAGGCACTTTCTCAGCACCTAGTGACTCACCTGCCACAGGCATCATTATAAACAGCTATGCTTCCGTAACTAATATTATTAACAATAATATTAGTTTGGACTCAGCCTCCGGCTTCAGTGCTGGCGATGCAGCATTGTTGATTCAAATGAAAGGCGTCACAGTCAATCGATCAGATTCATCAAGTCATGGTGATATTACAGACTACAACACTGCGGGGCGCTTTGAGTTTGTGAGTATTGCCACAGTCGCTGGCAATACTGTTGTACTTACTGAAAACCCAAGCGTCGCTTTCCAAGTGAGCGGTGTTGTCCAGCTTATTCGGGTTGAACGATACAATAATCAAACCATTACGGGCACCCTCTCGGCAATGCCTTGGGATGGTGAAAAAGGAGGGGTAGTTGCAATTGACGATGCGGGCACTTTAACTCTTCAAGGGACTATCGACGTATCTGGATTAGGCTTTACAGGTGGCCAACTCGCACAAGAACAACCTTATGACCGCTGTTTTTCAGATCAAAGTAACTACACAGGACCTTTGCAAAGGGCTACAGGCAGCAAAGGCGAGGGTATTGTAGTTGATGTTGCCAATCACCGAGCGCGTCGAGGACATAATGCCAATGGCGGCGGCGGCGGTAACATCACTGATGCTGGCGGTGGTGGCGGTAGTAACTTTGGTGCAGGCGGTATGGGTGGGCGCGAGCTGGATCTATGTGATTTTAATAGTCACCATGGTGGCTTAGGTGGACAAAGCCTTGATTATACCCCAATGAATCGTTTGTTTATGGGCGGAGGTGGTGGCTCTGGCTCTGAGGTATCCCAAGTTGCAAAAGGTGGCGCACGCATGGGCGGCGGTATCGTTATTATTCGTGCAAAAAAGCTCATCAGCAATGGCGGTGCAATACTGGCTAAGGGCCTTTCAGCAAATAATGATGATGGAAATGGTGCTGATGGTGGTGGTGCTGGTGGCTCAATTGGGCTTGTTATTAATAATGGCATCATTGGAAACCCAGAGATTGAGGTACCTGGAGGCACTGGTGGTGACGAATTTAATGGTCGCTATGCTCATGGTACAGGCGGCGGCGGCGGCGGCGGCACGGTTATCCTAAATGGCCCTAGTTGCGCATCTGTTCACTGGACAGCGCAAGGTGGTGCATCAGGTATTAGTATGTTGGGGGCTCAAGTTGGAGACCCTAAATGGGGAGCTACTGACGGCCAGTCAGGTGGCTGCCTAACAAACTTTACCGCCTTACCACCTGTTGAACCATTTGCACCGCCCAGCCCATCAATGGAAATCAAGGCTTGTGAAGCAGTCGTCCCATTAAGCGCCTCACCCGATGGGTTAGAGGATTTGAGTTTCCCAAAGGGTTATTGGGCAACCAGTTACTATGAAGGTACAGATGGTGTGGAGGGCGCTACCTACACGGACAGCTTAGATGGTCAAGGGAACACCGGTCAAAAGGTATTTAAAGGTGAGGCCTACTGGGGTGGGGATGGCAAGTCAACCATTACCATTCGCTCTGAGGGTTCACAGGTAGATAAACGTTGGGGGGCAAATGAAACACCTTCATCCCCCAATCTACACCACCCCAGTTACACTGGCGACACTTGGACATCATCAGGCAATCCCTTTTACCAAATCGATATGCGACGCAAGATGACATTTAGTGGTGAGTTGAAATTCGGCTATGGGGAAGAGGACGTTATTGATGATGTCATTGAAGTATTTGTCAATGGGGTTCGGTCATTTGCCTACTTCTCAGGAGGCAGTGCGCCTAACGCTCGTCCGGGTGCTGGCTCAGGCGAAACGATAAAACTCAACGCCAATGACGAAGTCATGGTGCGATTTATGAATTGGGGCAACATTGGCGGGTTCAATGTTGAACTATCAAGCCCAATGCCTGACTGCTCTGACTCACCAGCAGATGGCACAACCAATGAATCTGGAAACGTCAATTCTTATGGTACGGCGAGTCACTCAATCGATTCCGACATACGTTTGGGAGCGGCCATTGACAGCGAAAGCACATCGATTGCTAGTACAAACGCAGACGGTGATGGAACAGATGATGATGGAATCGTATTTACACCGATGATACTGGGGGAGTCCAGCACGATTACTGCCAATGTTTCTGGGGCAGGATATCTCCAAGTGTGGATCGACTGGAATGGTGATGGGGACTTTAATGACCCGGATGAACAAATTGCAACAGACTTACAGGATGGTGGAACAAACGACACATCTGCAACAGCAGGTGTAATCACCTTTGATACAACCGTACCTAACTCAGCAACTATTTCACCTACATTTATTCGTTTTCGTTGGTCCTCAACACCAGGCTTGGCAAGTACTGGGCCTGCCGAAGATGGTGAGGCAGAAGACTATCAAGTCACCACATCAGGCAATCCATTGTCTTGTGACATGAATGAATTACTGCATGGGGTTTACCCTACAGCATCTGTAGCCAAGAATTCCTCTGACTTAAATAGCGACACCTTGGTTTATCAAGCGGCTTTCGATAATGAAAATTGGCAGGGAGAAATCACAGCCTTCAACCTTAAAACAACAGATGACGATGGCAATGTAAAGTCAGTTGTTTGGAACGCTGCTAACACAATCACTCGAAGTGGCCGCAAGGTATTCACTTATAAACCCAATGCTTCAGGCAATCGTGGGCGAGTATTCACTTGGTCTAAATTAAACAGCAGCCAAAAAGCGTTGCTACGTGCTGGTGGTAATAACCAAATAGGGAAAGCGAGAATCGCTTGGGTAAAAGGCAGCGGCAACAATGAGGGTACCAATGGCCCTTTACGTAAGCGAACAAGTATTTTAGGTGACATTGTTCACTCCAATTTAAACTTCCGAAATCGTTATACAAACTTTGGCTATAAACAGCTAAGTGGCTCTGAAAGCACCAGCTATGCCACTTACCTAACGGCAAAACGCAATACAAAAGACACTTTGTTTGTTGGTGCGAATGATGGCATGTTACATGCACTTGATGCCGAAAATGGGGATGAGCTATTTGCCTACATCCCAAATCATGTCTTTCCAAAACTTGCTACGATTAGCAACCCAAAGTATGGCTGTGATGACGATGACTGCTTACCCCATCAGTATCTTGTGGATGGCAAATCGACTGTCGCTGATGCTTACTTTGATAGCCAATGGCACGATGTTTTGATTGGTACATTGGGATTAGGTGGTAAAGCAATTTATGCGTTAGATGTCAGTAAACCTACATCATTCAATGCCTCAAATGTGCTGTGGGAGATTTCTAATACGCAGGCCCCTAATAGCCCTAATGTTTTTGCAAACCATATGGGGCTTAGTATCCCAGAACCCGTTGTTGTAAAAATGCAGAATGGCAAGTGGGTAGCGGTGGTCGCCAATGGTTATGAGAGCGAAAACCACAAAGCCGTTTTATTCATTATTGATATTAAAACAGGTCAGTTGATTAAATCTATCAATACAGGCATTGGTTCAGCCGTTTCCAAAAATGGCTTGTCATCACCAGCAGCTGTGGACAGCGATGGCGACTATGTCACTGATGTCATATACGCAGGCGACCTCCAAGGCAACTTGTGGGCATTTGATGTGAGCAGCCCCAACCCTGCAAACTGGGCTATTAAATATGGCACTCAACAACCTGCGCCTTTGCTCCGTGCCTGTGTAGACCCAACCTGTGCATTGAGTAAAAGAATCACGGCCAAACCTCAGGTAGGTAGAAACCCCATTGGTGGCCTGATGGTTTATGTTGGCACAGGAAAATACACTGAACTCGGTGATAACTTTAGATCAGATAAGACAGGTGTCGTTGATACTTTTTACGCGCTTCATGATAATGGCCAAACCATTAATCGGAGTAAGTTGGTTGAGCAGAAAATTCTTCAGGAAATTAATGTAAGCACCGACCTGAAAAGCCGTATCACCACCACTAATGAAGTGAGCTACCCAACCCAACAAGGTTGGTATATGGATCTTGTCACCCCTCCCAATGCACAGCATGATGGCGAACGTGTTATCTCACAAGCACTGCTGCGTGAGAACCGCCTAATCTTTGTGACATTAACGCCTTCCCAAAACAGCTGCACTTGGAGTGGTAGTAGCTGGCTAATGGAGCTCAACGCGGTTGATGGTAATCGTTTGAGTATTATCCCAATCGATATCAATAATGATATGGAGTTTACTGAGCTGGACAATGTGGATTATGACGGCGACAGCACCATCATTTCAGGCGTACAACAAAGCTCTCTGGGGATGGTTTTTGAGCCCCCTGCAATTATTAATCACAACACACGTGCGGAAGGGAAGTATCAAACGGGAACGGGTGGCTCAGTCAGCATGCTTAGAGAATCAAACAGCCGTTTTTCAGGTCGGATGTCTTGGAAAAAGCTCAGATGATTCAAGCAAATAAACAAACAGGGATGACCTTAATTGAAGTTATGATTACGCTCACGATTGCGACAATCTTGATTTCAGCAACATCTCCCAGCTTGATGACCATGGTTCAAAATAATCGAATGGTATCGATGCATAACGACTTACTATCAGACTTAGCCCTAACAAGGAGTTCCGCCGTAACCCAAGGCAGCAATGCTACCCTATGTGCTAGTAATGCCAGTGGCAGCCAATGTCTCAGTAACAATACAACATGGGAATATGGATGGTTAGTGTTCAACGATCCAGATAATGATGCCATTATAGATAATGACGAGACTATTATTGTTGCACGAAACAACCTATCTAAGCAGCTTCAGTTAGTCAGTAGTAGTCACCGTGTTAGTTTTAACACGGAGGGTAGCGCGTTGGGCTTTGCCAGTGAGTTTGCATTTTGTGATAGTCGCGGTGATAGTAGCAAAAAAGGGTTAATCGTTTCTAATTCAGGCCGCAGTCGGGTCGCAAAAATTAATGAGATAGCGGTGACTTGCCCATGAACGCTGTTCAAAAGAAGCAGCTTTCAGGCTTTACACTCTTAGAAATTTTGATTGCCATTGTTGTCTTGTCGTTTGGCTTATTGGGTGTGGCAGGTATGCAGATGAAATCGCAACAGTTCAATCGTTCGGCCTATTTCGAAACGCAAGCCATTGTTGCCGCACATGACATGCTAGAACGAATACGCGCTAATGCTGCGGGGCAGCAAAATGGGCATTACCATCTACCAAGTACCATCAAAAGTGATGCCTGTTACACAACAGCTGGTTGTAGCACGCTGCAAATGGCACAAAATGATATGTATGAATGGACAGGGCAAAGTTGGGATAGCCTTGCCACCAAGTTACCAGCAGGTACTGGGGCTGTGTGCCTTGACTCCACACCAGATGATGGCTCACCTGGGTCACCAGATTGTGATAATACGGGTAATATTTACGCACTAAAAATTTGGTGGGAAGACTCCGATGAAGCTGTCCGCCGCGCAGTCATTACGGCATCCTTCAAATGAATACTAATAAAACACCACTAAGCAAGCCCCAATTCGGTTTAACGCTCATCGAACTCTTGGTTGCTATGGTCATCGGTGTATTTATCATTGGGGGTATTTCGCAAGTCTTCATCGCGACTAAGCACTCAAATAAAATCCTAATGGCCGAAACAGAGCTGCAAGAGAATGCTCGATTCGCCTTTTCAGTTATTACTAATATTGTCCGCAAGGCTGGCAATTTAGGCTGTAAAGCACCTTCTGAGACGAACACCACTTCCCTGTTGGATTTTAATGAAGGCACCTTTCGCCCTTGGATGGCAATCGAAGGGTGGGAAGCAAATAATACCAGCTATGGAACGAATTACACGCCTGCAGTCACCGCCCAAACATTAGTTACACCCAACAGTCATTGGTCGAGTATCAGCAATACTGTCTTAGATGATGGCATTAGCTCTGTACCAAATTCAGATATACTAAAAATATGGCACACTGCTGATAAATCAGGCGCATTATCTGTGGTGACTGATGACACTCTGAATTTTTCTACAATAGACATTGAGCAGGGTGATATCGTCGTTTTAAATGATTGTAAATCAGTCACATTTCTTCAGGCCTGCAACTGCGACACAAGTGATGGGCCTGCCTGCTCAGGCAATGATCAGCGTATTGATATATCGCCTTCTGCGTGTAACACACCAGGTAATAAGGTTTTTAATTCGGCAGATATTAATGTTGCAACCGCAGATGTTCAAGTGCTTGAACAGTCGGTTTTTGTCATCGGAAAACGCGACCAAAATCAAAGTGACATTGCATCACTATTTATTTATAAACTAAGCCACGACGGTAAGCTGGGTGAGCGAGAGGAGATTCTAGAAGGCTTAGAAAGCATGCAGATTCAATACGGTGAAGATACAAACAATAATAATTCACCCAACTACTACGTCAATGCCCATCAAGTGGGTAACTGGAAGCATGTTGTGAGCATTCGCATGAGTCTATTGATGCGGTCTTTTAAGAATAATTTACTCGCTGAGCCACAAAACATTAATTTTAATGGGGCGAAGGTATCCATACCTAACAATGATCGTTACTTACGCCGTGTCTATAGTTCTACCATCGCACTTAGAAACCGCAATATTGGTTATTAAGGTTTACGTATGCAATTAAAACAACGCAAATTATCGCTTAAGAAGCAGTCAGGTACCGTTTTAATACTTGGGCTTACGCTCATACTCATTCTGTCTGTCATTGTCATTTCATCAGCTAGGACAACTGTCTTACAACAAAAAATGTCCGCTAATCTCCGGGATAAAGAACTCGCGTTTCAAGCAGCTGAATCTGCATTGAAGATTGGTGAGAGTTACCTTCGGGATACTCAACGAGAAGATTTGGCAGGTAACTTCTCGGGTTCAGAGGGCCTCTTTTTGTTTGACAATAATCTAGACCTCGCAGATGATTCGGCGTGGGCTAATCTGGATACGTTAGAAGCAAGGTCATTTCATCAAGTGGCTAAA
>JBMZDT010000078.1:0-7922 GCA_049614505.1 Leucothrix sp. | reverse complement strand
CCTGTACGCAACAAAGGCACAAGCAATCTGCTTGTACCTCAATAATAAGTGGCTATTTGCCTAAGTTTATGCGTCTAGCATAAGCTATTTTACTACCAATGATGTTTCCATTGATAGCTACGGTGCCCGTGAGTTTTTGGATGGTAGCGTACTGGGGTAGGGGCTTTGTGATAGGTAATTTGTGGAGCAATTATACGACGCTGCCTGGCGCGTTGCACCTGAAGGTGTTCATGCTGGTGATTAAGCGCAGTGACGCTTCTAGGAGCATGCCTGATAACCGCTTGGATGCGCGGCACCGAATAGGCTTGGTGATGCACATGCCCAATATTCATTTGCGGATTGTTCGGTGCGCATAAAACATGGCTGTAAGCCTGAGTTGTGGTGAGCAATGTTGCTGCGGTGATACTGAGTAATGCTAACGATTTTCGCATGTTATTATTCCCATATTTATTGTTTATTATCAAATAATTAAGCACTGTCCTGTGCTCATATCATAAGACGGCTCTGCGTGGGATAAGGTTCGTGAATGGAGAAAACTAACCCAATAAATTGATAGGAAATAATCAGTTGATGACAGTGTTGGCTAACGCGCTAATCTTATTGGTTTTTGGATAACCAAAAATCTAAACCCTGTGCATTTAATTTGCTATCCATCGCGATCGTTGCAAGGCAGGCTGCATCCGATGTTAACCCGCCAAGCTTGCGGTATTGGCCCAATAAATACTGTTGAATTTGCTGGTCGATTACATCCACCCGATCATCTTTAAGATTACATGAGCGTTCCGCAATAGCCACAAAAGCATCGATACTCTGTTTTAGCTGCTCAGCAACTTTTGGCGTGGGCTTTACCTGTCCGTAGTGAGTAAGATTAAACGCATTAGGCTTAATGTTAAGTAAGCGATCAATGCTGTCGTGCATGGCAATCGGGTCAAACTGTACCGGTGTGGTGGTGACAAAAATGAGTGGCTCATCATCCACCCACGTATTGGGGTAGGCGATGCCAAATGTATCGCCTGAAAAAATGGTATCGCTCTGTCGATCATGTACACAAAAGTGATGTTTGGCATGGCCCGGTGTGTCGTAGAAACGCAGGCTGCGTTCACCCAGTGTTATTTCAAAATTATCCGGTGCTTCGATGACTCGATGGCTATCAACAGGAATTAAATCACCGTAAAGGCGCTCAAAAGCCGCATCACCATAAACCGATTTAGCCCCAGCGGCGAGTTTGCTTGGATCAATCATATGGCGTGCACCATAGGGGTGAACAACTAACTCGGCATTTGGGCATTGCTGCATAAGCAGGCCAACACCCCCAGCGTGATCTAGGTGGACATGCGTTGGGATAACGTAGCGCACAGACTCCTTGTTTAAACCAAATTCTGCCAAAGTGGCAAAAATATAAGGCACCGAATGGCACGTGCCCGTTTCAATGATTGCGCACTGATCACCTTCGATTAATAAATAGACAGAAGCAATGTCGGCTTGCAGGTACTCAGCATCCAAATGAATGATACCATCACCTAAGTTTTTATATGTTGCTTGAATATTCATGTTAAGTATCCTTCCGATCATCAGTTAGCATTGCACTATGCTAGTATCTTGTAATAAATAGTAAATTATACGCCTAAAAAAGGAATAATAGTTTCCATGCACTGCGATGTTTATTTCATATCTGAAAGTACCGGAATCACCGCTGATGAATTAGGCAATAGCCTGCTGTCTCAGTTCCCACAGTTCACTTTTACCAAACGTTATCACCCCTTTATTGACACCGTTGAAAAAGCAGAGGCTTTAGTCAATAAAATTAATACAGTTGCTCAGGATCAGACGGTCAAGCCCTTGGTGTTTGCCACGATGGCAAAGCATGAAATTAATGAAACCTTGGCGAAAGTTAATGCTAACTATTATGAGCTGTTTGACAATTATCTTGATAAGATTGCTGACAATCTGGGGGTAACCCCACGCCGTGAATCGGGTTTGATGCACGGGTTGGTTAATGAGCGTCAATATGATGATCGAATTGATGCCGTTAATTACACCTTGGCGCATGACGATGCCATGGTATTAAAAGGCCTGGATCAAGCCGATATTATTATGGTGGGTGTTTCTCGTTCGGGGAAAACCCCCACTTGTTTGTATTTGGCGTTGAAGTACGGCATAAAAGCGGCGAACTACCCGCTAACGGATGACGATTTTGAAAAACATGTGTTTCCAAAAGAACTGTTAAAATTTCGTGATAAATTAATTGTGACCACCATCAGTCCACAGCGATTACATCATATCCGTGAAAAGCGCAGACCCGGCAGTCGTTACGCCTCTATGGGAGTGTGTGCTTCAGAAATTAAAATGGCGATGGATCTTTATGATCGTCACTGCCTGACGCCACTTGACGTCACCACACAGTCTGTCGAAGAGTTAGCCACGCAAATTGTCCGTATTTATCGCACGTCTAAGCAGATTGCGTAAACCTATCGACACGACTACACCACTCACTTTTTCTATGTAACGTTCACTTTTAACCAAAGGTAAATCATGAAGCAGTACATTATTTGGCTAAACCAATTAGGTATTAATGATATTGACCAAGTTGGCGGTAAGAATGCCTCGCTCGGAGAAATGATCGGCAATTTAAGCAATTTAGGCGTAAAAGTGCCCGGTGGTTTTGCCACCACTTCCGAAGCTTACCGTGAGTTTTTAGAGCATGAGGGCTTAGGTGATCGAATTAATGGCGTTTTAGAGACGCTTGATGTTGATAATTTATTGGAGTTAAGCAAGGCAGGTTCACAAATTCGTGAATGGATTATGAGCATTCCGCTACAGCCTGAGTTTGAACGCGGTATTGATGAAGCGTATGCACAGCTAGAAGCAGAATATGGCACGGAGGTGACTTGGGCGGTGCGTTCATCAGCCACTGCTGAAGATTTACCGGATGCTTCTTTTGCTGGTCAGCAAGAAACGTTTCTCAATGTGCATGGTTTAGCGAATATCAAAGTTGCTATTCGCAAAGTATTTGCCTCGCTATTTACGGATCGGGCGATTTCATACCGTGTGCACCAAGGGTTTGATCACAGCTTGGTTGCTTTGTCTGCTGGCATACAAAAAATGGTGCGCTCTGATATCGCAGCGAGTGGCGTTATGTTTACCCTAGATACTGAGTCAGGTTTTGACAAAGTGGTGTTTATCACTGGTAGCTATGGCTTGGGTGAAATGGTCGTACAAGGTGCTGTGAATCCTGACGAATTTTATGTGCACAAAGACACGTTAGTGGCAGGCCGTCCTGCTGTATTACGCCGCACGTTGGGCAGTAAGCTTATCCAAATGGTGTATTCTCAATCCGGTGATAATCCTGTTGAGGTGATTGATATTGAGCCTGAGAAGCGTAGTCAGTTCTGCATTAATGATCAGCAGGTTGAAGCGCTTGCGAAACAGGCTATGATTATTGAAAAGCACTATCAGCGCCCAATGGACATTGAGTGGGCCTTAGATGGTACTGACGGGGAGCTGTATATTGTACAAGCTCGCCCAGAAACCGTGCAAAGCCAGTCCAATAATGTCATGGAGCGCTATGATTTACAGGGCAAAGCAGAGGCGTTGATCGAAGGGCGTTCGATTGGTTCTAAAATTGGTTCAGGCACTGCAAAAATCATCATGAGCATTGATGATATGGATCAAATCAAGCCAGGTGATGTGCTGATTACGGATATGACAGACCCTGACTGGGAGCCTATCATGAAGCGCGCGTCAGCCATTGTGACTAATCGTGGTGGACGAACCTGTCATGCGGCGATTATTGCGCGTGAGCTGGGTGTGCCTGCGGTGGTAGGCTGTGGCGATGCGACCCGACGGGTTAACGATGGTATGGAGGTAACTGTATCCTGTGCAGAAGGGGATACGGGCTATGTTTACCCTGGACTTATCCCGTTTGAGGTCACGCGTACAGAATTACAGGATATGCCTGATTTATCATTAAAAGTGATGATGAATGTGGGTAATCCAGATCGGGCGTTTGATTTTTGCCAGATCCCTAATCTTGGGGTGGGCTTGGCGCGTATGGAGTTCATCATAAACAATATGATTGGTATTCATCCTCGTGCTTTGCTAGAACTGGATCAGCAGTCTCCTGAGCTGCAAGCCATTATCAAGCGACGCACTGATGCGTATGATAATCCCAGAGAGTTTTTCATTAGCAAAATAGTAGAAGGGGTCTCGAGTATTGCCGCTGCGTTCTACCCTAAGCCTGTAATTTTGCGGATGTCAGACTTCAAATCAAATGAATATGCCAACCTGATTGCAGGTGATGGTTATGAGCCCGATGAAGAAAACCCTATGATCGGTTTCCGTGGCGCATCACGTTATATCGATCCTGAATTCCGTCGTTGTTTTGAAATGGAATGTGAGGCGATTAAACGCGTTCGTAATACTATGGGCTTTGATAACGTTGAAGTCATGGTGCCTTTTGTCAGAACCTTGGATGAAGCCAAATCCGTCACTGAACTACTCGCCGCCAATGGCCTAGCCCGTGGCGACAATGGATTGCGTCATATTATGATGTGTGAGCTGCCATCCAATGCGGTATTGGCTGATCAGTTCCTAGAGTATTTTGATGGCTTCTCTATTGGTTCAAATGACATGACGCAGCTCACGCTGGGTCTGGATCGTGATTCGGCATTGGTGGCAGACGCATTCGATGAGCGTAACCCTGCGGTTAAAGCGATGTTGAAAATGGCGATTGAGGCCTGTAAGAAGCAGGGTAAATATGTTGGTATTTGTGGGCAAGGGCCTTCAGATCATGCAGATTTAGCCGAGTGGTTAATGGATCAAGGGATTGATAGTGTTTCGCTCAATCCGGATACCGTGGTTTCGACGTGGCTGGATCTTGCGGAGCACGGGCAGGCTTAAGTTGATGTCATATCGAGTTTGGGCGTTGTACAAAGCCCGAGCTCGATAGGCGCTTATTATTTAGCGTGCTACCTTGGTACCCATTTGGATAAATCGAAGGATTGATCAAATACCCATTCCGCATTTACCGCCGGTGAGGATTTCAAAATCTTTAGGTAGTCCTGTCGGGGTATATTTACCGCGCCTAAACTCAGTAGGTGCGGGTTTTCAATTTGGCAGTCAATAAGGCTATACCCGACGTGCTGGGCATACCAAGCGAGTGCCACAAATGCAATTTTTGATGTGTCACGTTCGTTGCTAAACATCGATTCGCCGCTGAAAACACCGCCGCTGCTGATACCATAGAGCCCACCCACTAACTCATCATTGATGTTGTAGACTTCGACAGAATGTGCGATGCCTAGTTGGTGTAAATTGCAATAGGCTTGCTGCATCTGTGGTGATATCCAAGTGCCTTCGCTATAAGCTCTGGGTTCAGCACAAGACTCAATAACTTTTTTGAAATTCCTGTCAAAGGCAATCTTGTAACCTTTATTTCTTATGCTTTTTCTCAAGCTTCTTGATAAGCGGATAGCCTCAGGAAACAGTACGGAGCGCGGATCAGGGTTCCACCAATAAATCGGCTCGCCTTCATTAAACCAAGGGAAAATCCCTGACTGATAAGCATTAATGAGTCGGCGGGTAGATAAGTCCCCACCAATGGCGATCAGCCCGTTGGGTTCCTGCCAAGCCATTTCCGGTGGGGGAAATGGCTCGTCATAGGCACCATACTCAAGGTAAGTCAGTTCATGATCTGACATGTATAAGCCTTTATTTTTGACGGTTTAGCTGTCAGTCAGCGCATCCAAATACTTCTCAGCATCAAGCGCTGCCATACAGCCAGTGCCCGCTGAAGTAATCGCTTGACGATAAATATGATCCATCACATCACCTGAAGCAAAGACACCCGGTACGCTGGTGGCCGTTGCATTGCCCGCTAGGCCGCTTTGCACCGTAATGTAGCCCCCTTGCATATCCAGTTGGCCATCAAAGATGGCGGTATTGGGCTTGTGGCCAATTGCGATAAAAATGCCATGAACATCGATGTCTTGCGTATCATTGGTTTTGGTATGTTTGACTGTCATGCCCGTTACGCCGCCAGTATCGCCTAGCACTTCTTCGAGCGTGTGATCCCACATGATGGTAATGTTGCCATTTTTTTCTTTTTCGAACAGCTGGCCTTGCAGGATTTTTTCAGCTTTCAAGCTATCACGGCGGTGAATTAATATCACCTCGGATGCGATATTGGATAGGTAAAGTGCTTCCTCAACCGCTGTGTTGCCACCGCCAATCACCGCTACCCGGCGATTGCGGTAGAAAAACCCATCACACGTTGCACAGGCAGAAACGCCACGCCCTTTGTAGGCCTCTTCAGACGCTAGGCCTAGGTACATAGCGGATGCCCCTGTGGATATAACGACAGCATCAGCGGTATAGCTTCCCGTGTCGCCTTGCAACTTCAACGGTCGCGAGCTGAAATCCACACTGGCAATTTGATCGATGATGATTTCAGTATCAAAGCGTTCAGCGTGCTTTTTCATGCGCTCCATGAGTGCGGGGCCTTGTACCCCATCATTATCGCCCGGCCAATTGTCAACATCAGTGGTGGTTGTGAGTTGCCCTCCTTGCTCCATACCGGTAATCAAAACAGGATTTAAGTTAGCACGTGCAGCATAGACTGCGGCAGTGTATCCCGCAGGGCCAGAGCCCAGAATAAGCAGGCGGCAATGTTTGGTCTCTTGCATTTAAATAAATCCCAATTGGTTTTGATAAGTTGGCGTAATGCTAAGTAATACGGCGCGTCAGGTAAAGCAGACGTAGAATAAATATTCTTTTTCTGTGGCTAAACCCTTATAATCCTTAAGCATCGTCAGAATTTTTAATGGCTTACTAATTAAAATGATTAGCAGGTTCTGACTGAGACAACATCTCGCACGGGCGAATAAAACTTGACGGAGTAGGTTTTGGTAGAGAATGGAATAAATAATAAACTCAATCCACAAAAACTCGTGAGCTTGCAACAAACCAGTATTTTGTTCTTTTCTTTTCTAAGTGCTGTTGTTTTGCTATCACTGGTCTCATTTGATCCGCAAGATCCTGGGTTTATCCAATTTGATAGCGACGCGATTATTCAAAATAAAGCGGGGGTTGCTGGGGCTTATCTTGCGAGTATTTTAATCGGCTTTTTTGGCTACCTAGCCTACCTCATTCCTTTGTCTTTGTTATATCTGGGGTTTCTCTTATTTAGGCCATTACTACCCAGTGGCGGCTTAAACAGTTGGCTAACGGTCACGGGTGTCTTTATGGCATTGCTGTGTGGCTGTGGTTTGGTCACCTTGTTATGGCCTGAAAGCAGCTTGACCTTTAAAGCGGGTGGCCTCTTAGGGCTGATGGTTGCTAAAGCATTTGTTGCGGTATTAGGTGATTTTGGCTCGACGATTGCGCTGCTAGGTGGTTTTTTTGCTGGACTAACCCTACTGCTCGATATTTCATGGATTGCTGTGATCGATAGGGTGGGGGAGTGGGCGCTCTGGTTGTTTGAAAAAATCATTGGCCCCTCAGGTGAGGTCGCTGGCAAAAAGCCAGCAAAACCTAAAGCAAAATCAAAAACACAGTCATCCGGTTCTTTTTTTGAAAAACTCGGTTTTGCTAAAAAAGATAAACCAGTTGCTAAGCCTGTCAAAGAAAGTCCCCCTGACGATAGTCACGATGAGGCACCTGTAGCAACCAAAAAAGCGAAAGGTGAGGGTGCTATTGCTAAGGCAAAGGGCTCAGGAAAACGGCTTATGGCAGGCATAACAGGCGGTGCGGCGGCTCTGTTAGCTAAAAAACAGCAAAAAACGGAAGATATTGAATACGAAGATGAAGAGGATTTAGTGCCTGCTGAAGAAGATGAGAACGTAGGCAATGATATTCCTTTTGCGACGGAGTTAGTGGCTAAATCACCCAACGCTAATCATGAAGGTCTGAGTGCACCGCCAATG
>JBMZDT010000077.1:0-7942 GCA_049614505.1 Leucothrix sp. | reverse complement strand
CGCCGCTGCCAAGCTTGTTTCTTTAAAGATAATCCCAAAGTCACTCCCCATCAGGCGACCTAACGTACTATCTTCGCCACCATTGACAACCTCTTTAAGTAGGCCAACGACTTTATTAATCAAAAAGTCACCTGCCGCATAACCCGCCGCATCATTAATCGTCTTAAATTGATCGATAGAAAGCGTCATCAACACATGAGTAGAGCCATGTTTTTTAGAATCATCAGTCACCGCCTTTAGCACCGACTCAAATGCTTTGCGATTTAATAAACCAGTGGCTCCATCATGACGTTCGATATAATTTAGCTGGGACTTGACCGCACGCGTCGCTGTCGCATCTTCTAAAAACAACGCATATTGCCCAAGCTGGGGATCAGGGTTTTCCTCAATGGTCACCGCGGTCACACTCATCCATGTTTCTGAGCCATTTTGGTCTCTAGCAATACAGCTAATTGATGGCGCTTGATCTGTAGCCCCATTAGAATAACAGGCATCCAGAAAGTCTGTTATAGGCAACTTAGTTTGCGGGTTTCGCAGCTCAAAAAGCGCGCTCACTGGTTTGCCTAAATTGCGCCTCAAAGGACTACGCAACAGCGCTTCAGCAGATGGGTTTAAATAAACAACTGTATAACGGCCTGTCAGCAAGACAACAGGAAATGGCACCACTTTCAGCACTTCTTCTTTGATTGCTGTCTGATCAACTGCTGGCTCAATCTCACCCAGCAAAGCCTTTTTGTATTTATAAAAGGCAAAGACCACACCCGCCACAATCAACCCTCCGGTGACGACAAGAATGGCTAGTTGATCTTGCAAGAAAGTCAAAATACCTTTCACCCATTTTATTATTATTTTATGGTGTATTTATACGCCACTACAGCTTAATCAACGCTGTACATTCAGCAATGCTACTTCTGACGCCTCCTCAAACCAACAAAAAAGGCCGGATATCAAAGATAATCCGGCCTTTTAGCACACAAAAAGGGTATATCGAGTGATTACACCTTTTCTTTAATTCTCGCTGCCTTACCTGTCAAGCCACGTAAGTAATAAAGCTTGGCACGACGTACATCACCACGACGCTTCACTTCGATGCTATTGATTTGGCTACTGTAAGTCTGGAACACACGCTCCACGCCTTCGCCGTAAGAAATCTTACGCACAGTGAATGCCGAATTCAAACCACGATTACGCTTAGCGATAACCACACCTTCAAAAGCCTGAAGACGCTCACGATCACCCTCACGCACTTTAACCTGAACGACAACAGTGTCACCAGGACCAAACTGTGGGATTTCTTTGTTCATTTGCTCAGTTTCGAGCTGTTGAATTATGGTACTCATGACTTAACCTCTGAAGTCTTAATTTCTTTCACAAAACTTGCAAGCAAGACCTTGTCTAGCTCACTCAATTCTTTATTTTCCAGCAAATCTGCGCGCCTTGTTTGAGTACGCCCCAGTGATTGCTGTCTACGCCATTTTTTAATTCGCTGATGGTCACCGCTAAGTAACACCTCAGGCACTTGCAAACCTTCAAACACTTCAGGTCGCGTGTAGTGCGGATGATCTAACAACCCTTCGGTAAATGAATCTGCAACTGCTGATTCATTATGCCCTAAGACCTCAGGCAACAAACGAGTCACCCCATCCACAACGACCATGGCAGCCAATTCACCACCACTAAGCACGTAATCACCAATAGACCATTCTTCATCTATTGCCAACTTAACAACACGCTCATCTATCCCTTCATATCGGCCGCAAACAAGCACTACATTGGCTTGTTTACTCAGGCCGCTCAACATTGACTGCTTAAGTGGCATGCCCTGAGGACTTAGATAGATAACTTTTGTATCAGCAGCTTTTTGGCGCTGTTGACGAATAGCGTTGACTAAGCTATCTGCCCGCATCACCATGCCTGGACCACCACCGTAAGGCCTATCATCAACTGTTCTATGCACATCCTTCGTAAAATCACGCGGATTTATACACTTCAATTGAATCAAACCACGCTTATGCGCTCTACCCACAACACCTTCAGCAACTACTGACTGAACCAACTCTGGGAACAGCGTAATTACCGAAATATTCATTTAAAAATCTGGATCCCAATCAACAGTAATCTTATTGGCTTCCAAATCTACACTTTTCACAAAATTATCACGAATATAAGGAATAAAACGCTCTTTATCACCCTGAACAACCATTACATCGTTGTTACCTGTTTCAAAGAGCCATTCAATATGCCCAAGATCAGTGCCTTGCAAGTTAATCACACCCAAGCCAATCAGTTGCGACCAGTAATATTCACCTTCGCCCAACGCTTCAAGCTGGTGCGAGTGAACATATACCGTTGCGCCTATCAACGCTTCAGAGTCATTTCGAGTATCAATACCCTCAAGCTGAGCAACAATCGCTTTACCTTGCTCACGACCACGCAACACTCGGTATTCTTGATCTTGGCCGTTATGTCTTAGCAACCAACGGCGATAATCCGTGACTTGTATCCTTGGTGAAGTATAGGAAAATACCTTAACCCACCCTTTGATACCAAAAACACCGTTTATTTTCCCAAGCTCAACAAGGGACTGATCAGACTCGGCCTGCACAACGTAACCTTAAAACTTAAGCGGCTGCTTGAGCCTTAGCAGCGTCTTTTAATAACGTCGCTACGCGATCGCTGGGCTGAGCACCTAAGCCAATCCAGTGTGCAACACGCTCATGCTCAAGGTGCAAACGCACTTCCTGACCACGCGCAACTGGGTTGAAGTATCCCAAACGCTCTATATAGCCACTGTCACGAGGCTTACGTGAATCTGTTACTACTATATTATAGAACGGACGCTTCTTAGAACCGCCTCTAGCCATGCGAATTGTAACCATAAAAATATCTTCTGTCAGATTACAGGACAGCCATCAGCGTCCCGTGTCAAAAGGAAAACGGGGCATTATACGCTAACCTTCCAATAAGAAAAGGAGTATTTCAAAGATTTATTACCACCAAATATTTCATGATTGTGACCGCTTATACAGCAACCTGTAGATTTGATAAGCACGCTATGCAACCATCTTTTCTGTGTCCATCATCAACACCCTTGGTGATCAAAAAAATAAAAATCCAACCCCCGAGGATTATCATGAATATACGCTCAGCGTCTAAAGCCATTGCTTTTACGGCATTGTTAACTGCACAAGCTCAAGCTACAGACAACCTACTGCTTAGCCAACCCACAACTCAACAGTTGATTCTTGTTGTGGATACTTCAACCCTGTTACCGTCAAAGGATGAGATGACCGCTCAAGAAAACGAATCAACGGATACCAAGCTTGTTCTGGCCTCTCAAATAGATGCAGTCAGTAAAAAGCTAAAAAGCGCTAGTAAAGCCTTTAAACGATTGACTAGCCTCCGCTATGGCAAACAGCAAAAAATTAGAGCCAAGTTGGGTAAGGCTAGCGTCACGCTTAAATACACTAGAATTCTTTAAGCCCAACAAAGCATCACTAGCGATCTACTTACATCCCTGGAAAGCCGCCACCCATACCCGGTGGCAGCTGACCTTTTAAACCACGCATCATTTTTTTCAGGCCGCCGCCTGACATTTTCTTCATCATCTTACTCATTTGCTTATGCTGTTTGAGCAAACGATTCACATCCTGAATCTGCAAACCCGCACCATTAGCAATGCGACGCTTACGAGATCCTTTGATCAAGTCAGGAAAGCGACGCTCTTGCGGCGTCATAGAGTTTATCACTGCCACCATGCGCTTCACTTGCGTTGTGGTGGTCTCTTGATTAACCGCTGCCGCTAATTTCCCTGCCCCCGGCAACTTCTCAACCATACTGCTCATGCCACCCATTTTTTCCATTTGCAGCATTTGGGTACGCAGATCTTCCAAGTCAAAACCTTTACCTTTATTCAGTTTTTTTGCTAGCTGCTGGGCCTGCTTGTGATCAACATTACGCTGTGCCTCTTCAACCAAAGACACCACATCGCCCATACCTAAAATGCGTGATGCAATACGATCCGGGTGGAATGGCTCTAGTGCATCTAACTTTTCACCCATACCAATAAATTTAATTGGCTTACCAGTGATCTGGCGCACTGACAATGCCGAACCACCTCGGGCATCACCATCCGCTTTTGTCAGCACAACACCCGTTAACGGCAGCGCATCGCCAAAGGCTTTAGCTGTATTCGCGGCATCTTGCCCCGTCATACTATCAACCACAAACAGTGTTTCAACAGGGTTAATCGCGGCATGAATCGACTGAATCTCAGCCATCATTTCAGCATCGATAGCTAAACGACCTGCCGTATCAACAATCAGCACATCCAAATGCATGCGCTTGGCTTCAGCCAGCGCTTCATTGGCAATGGCAACGGGAGATTGATCAACGCTACTGGTTAGAAAGTTCACTCCCGTCTGCTCAGCCAGTGTTTCAAGCTGTTTTATTGCCGCCGGGCGATAAACGTCACAACTCACCACACCCACATTCTTCTTTTCGCGATCTTTCAGTAATTTGGCCAGCTTACCCGCCGTGGTTGTTTTACCTGCGCCCTGCAAACCCGCCATTAGCACCACGGCTGGCGGCTGCGCACTAAGGTCAAGGGACTCATTGGCCTGTCCCATGGTCTCAACCAATTCATCATTAACAATTTTGATCAGCGCTTGGCCTGGTGACAAGCTGGAAATGACTTCCTTACCCACCGCACGCTCTTTGACTCGATTAACGAATGCTTTAACAACAGGCAAAGCAACATCCGCTTCGAGCAATGCCATCCGCACTTCACGCAGTGCCTCTTTAATATTGTCTTCCGTCAGGCGCGCTTGGCCACGCAGTTTTTTGACGGTATGGGAAAGGCGATCGCTTAGATTTTCAAACATATTATCAGCACTTGTAAATTGGAATGGTGGCTCTCAATGATAAGCAAGAACCTAGGAATCGATAGATTAGTATTCTTATTAAATACGCCCTATGCACAAAGCGGCTTACATTATACCATTATGTTTTCAGAATTTTTACCTGAACCAGAATAATGATAACAATTGGTAGCATTGCCGTATTACTTTATGTCGCCGCGTGGCTAGCATTGGCCAATCGGTGGCGTGCGAAACTCAGTCACAGCAACGCTCCGACAATGTCCCAATACTATCTTATCCTGTGGGCAGGTGCTGCATTATTCCATGCCAGTTACCTCTACCTGCCGCTAATATACCAACAGCAAATCGCGCTGGACTTTATGAGTGCAGCCTCCCATATCATGTGGCTCGCAGGATTCATCTTGCTTCTCAGCAGTGTTAAACAAAATGTTGAGAGCCTGAACGTTTTCACCCTACCCTTTATTGGCCTAGCCCTCGCCTTGCAACTGTTGATGACAAAAGACAGTTCTGCATTAGCGCTTAATGGCGGTGTTGGCATTCATATATTCTCTGCCCTGCTAGCCTATAGTATGTTAATGATAGCCGCCATACAGTCATTGATCCTCGCGTACCAACACACACAGCTGCATGCGCGCCAAACCAACGCTTTTTTACAAACATTACCCCCACTACAGGTAATGGATTCATTATTATTTCGTTTTCTAGCAACGGGTCTGATACTACTCAGCATTGCACTGGTGACGGGCTTTATCTACCTAGAGAACTTATTTGGGCAACATATCGGACACAAAACGATCTTATCGATTATTGCGTGGTTCGTTTTTTCAGCCTTATTAATTGGCCGCTGGCGATATGGCTGGCGTGGGCTCAGTGCTGCCCGCTGGACACTGAGCGGATTTGGACTATTAATGCTGGCTTTTTTTGGCACTAAATTTGTACAAGAGTACTTGCTAGCCTCGTGAACATCGACAACATTCCGCTAGGACTTCTTTTCTTTATATTGTTTATTCTGTTTTTGCTGTCAGCCTTTTTCTCAGGCTCAGAAACAGCGCTAATGGCCCTTAACCGTTACAAACTCAAACACCTCGCCAAAAGCAAAAAAGGCGCACGGCTTGCCTTAAAGCTCCTGCAAGAACCTGACCGCTTAATCGGCTTGATCCTGTTGGGCAACAACCTAGTCAATATCCTGATCACCCAGTTCGCTACCTTAATCGGTTTCAAAATGGGTGGCAGTGTTGGCGTTGCTATCGCCACTGGTGCATTGACGTTTATGCTATTAATTTTTGCAGAAGTCACCCCCAAAACCATTGCGGCGCTTAAATCGGAATCGATTGCTTTTCCCGCAGCCTACGTCTACACCCCCTTATTAAAAATCGCCTACCCCATGGTTTGGCTCATCAACTTAATGGCCAACTCGATTGTGAAACTCTTTGGTGTAGACCCCAAAGACGCCAGCTTAGAAGCACTTAGCCATGAAGACTTAAAAGCCGTTGTTACGGAAGCCGGCGACCTAATACCCAGCAACCACCAAGACATGCTAGTTAACGTTCTCGACATGCAGTCAACCACCGTCGAAGACATTATGATTGCGCGCCCCGACCTCACCGGCATTGATATTGATGAAGACTGGAATGATATCGAAGAGGAAATTTTACATACCCACTTTACCCGACTGCTAATCTACAAAGGCCAGCTCGATAATGTGCTGGGCTTTGTTAATATCCGCTCACTATTGCCGTTGCTTCATGAGGACCGCTTGACCAGAGAAGGGCTTATGGAAACCATCAAGCCTGCCTACTTCACTCCAGCAGGGACTGTGCTCACACAGCAGCTCATCAACTTCCAGTCGGAAAAGCGTCGTGTCGCCATTGTGGTCGATGAGTACGGCGACATCCAAGGGCTGGTCACTTTAGAAGATATCCTGGAAGAAATTGTGGGGGCTTTCTCACCCAATGCGTTTGACAGTGAATTAACCCCTCAAGGTGACGGCACCATTTGGGTTGATGGGGGGATGCACATCCGTGAAATCAACCGCCAACTGGATATTGAGCTCCCCACAGAAGGGGCTAAAACAATTAATGGACTGGTAACCGAACACCTTGGCTCTATACCTGGCCCAGGCGTGACGATTCTAGTCAACAACTACCCGCTTGAAATTCGGCAAACCCGTAACAATGCAGTAAAGACACTCATTCTTTATCCTCGCATCCAAAGAAGCCCTCAGGCAGAAGACTCCGGAGAATAGTCAATGGCTAAAAACAAAACACAATACGTCTGTACCGCTTGTGGTTCAATTCATCTAAAGTGGGGCGGGCAATGTAGCGACTGCGACGAATGGAACACTTTGCAAGAAGAAGCAGTGATCGCACCCGCGCCCACGCCCGTACAATCCCCTCACCGTTCAGGCTATGCGGGCACTGAAACCAATCGAATCAAATCAATCAGTGATATTGAATTCAAAGAGGACGCACGCACACATACGGGGCTGTCGGAGTTAGACCGAGTACTAGGCGGTGGTTTAGTTCATGGTTCTGTTATTCTGATCGGGGGTGATCCAGGCATCGGTAAGTCCACTATTTTGATTCAAACGCTGTCGAATCTGACACAAATGAAAACGCTCTATGTGACTGGCGAAGAATCTTTACAACAGGTCTCGATGCGTGCACAACGTCTGGAGCTACCAACGGAAAACTTAAGACTGCTGACAGAAACCTGCATTGAACGCATTATTGAGCTAGCGAATACTGAAAAGCCAGAAGTCATGGTCGTTGACTCCATCCAAACGATTTACACTGAACACCTAACCTCTGCACCTGGCTCAGTCAGCCAGATTCGTGAAGCCACCGCCAAGCTCACGCGTTACGCCAAATTAACCAATACCTCAGTATTTATTGCAGGTCATGTAACCAAGGAAGGCACGCTGGCTGGTCCACGCGTATTGGAGCACATGGTAGACACGGTGCTCTATTTTGAAGGCGACCCTGGCAGCCGCTTCCGGCTACTCCGCGCGGTTAAAAATCGCTTTGGTGCAGTCAATGAGCTGGGGGTATTTGCGATGACCG
>JBMZDT010000076.1:0-8007 GCA_049614505.1 Leucothrix sp. | reverse complement strand
CCGCATTGGATGGCATCGCCCATCCCAGTGATTAAAGTCACCAACCACACTCGCTCGTTTAATTGCGGGGGCCCATAAGGTAAACAAGCAACCTTCAATACCATCAACCGTTTTTAAATGCGCCCCCATGAACTGGTAGGCATGGTGATGGCGACCTTCACTGAATAAGTGCAGATCTAACTCGCCGAGTTGTGGCAAAAAAGAATAGGGGGATGTGACATCAATCCATTGTTCACTGTCTTTGTCTTGCCATTTTAATGAATAATGACTACCAATTGCATGATCCGATGCTAGCAGCAGCTCGAAATAATCGGTGCCTGGCAGCCGAACCATTGGTGTCTTACCATCGAATAAGACTTGCTCTGCTTGAGGCAAAAATTCGCGCACGAGCGCTTGCCCATCAGCAGTCGTTTGATAGCCAAGTACCAGAAATGGGTCATGTAACATTCCTTGTTGCAGTGCGGTCATTGCTGGTTTCAAGTCAATGCGTCTCCGTTTCGCTGATGTGATTGAATCATTTGTGAAATTGCTTGGCTGAGGTTGTCAGGTAAATCCTGCCAGTCAAATCGCCAAGACCAATTACCTTCAGCAATGCCCGGTGTATTCATGCGACTTGCTGTGTCCAACTGCAAAAAATCTTGTAATGGAATAACGGCTAGCGCAGCTTTTGTACTCAATGCTTCATTGATCATTGCGGTACAAATGTTGGTAGGCTTTTCTTTTCGCAGGCGCTCATAAACAAAATCTTGCTGGTGGGCTTCTAGGGCATTATACCAACCAAGCGTGGTGTCATTATCATGCGTACCGGTATAGACAATGCGGTTAGCGGTGATGTTTTCAGGTTTGTGCGGATTATCCTCAAAACCATCAAATGAAAATTGTAATACAGACATGCCAGGCAGCTCAAACTGCTCACGTAGCGCAGTCACCTCAGGTGTGATGACCCCTAGATCTTCGGCAACAATCACCGCATCACCAATATGCTGTTTAATTGCAGTTAGCAAGGCTTCACCAGGCACTTCTTGCCAGTAACCTTCTACCGCAGTAGGGCAGCTGGGATGAATCATCCATACTGCTTGTAAGCCCCTGAAATGATCGATTCTGACAATGTCGTACAAGTGAAAATGGTGCTGCATACGTTGCAACCACCATTCAAAACCCGTTTCTGTTAGGTGTTGCCAGTGATAATGTGGGTTTCCCCAACGTTGACCAGTTTCTGAGAAATAATCGGGAGGAACACCTGCCACGAAATCTGGTTGTCCTTGCTCATCAAGCAAAAAACAGTCTCGATTGGCCCAAACATCGGCACTATCATGCGCAACAAAAATTGGCATATCCCCAAACAGTGAAATATTTCTTTGCTTTGCTTGGGCTTTAATAAACTGCCAGCGCTGATCCAGTTGATATTGTTGCTGGTAAATGGTGTCGATCGCCTGTTCGTTTTCAGCCCGAAGCGTTTGCAGCGCCTCGGCTTGACGATCCTTGAAATGCACTGGCCATGTGTACCAAGCAGCATCGTCATGGCGCTGCTTCAAAACGCAATAATCTGCATAATCCGCTAGCCAATAAGCCTGTTGCGCTTTCCATTTTTCAAACCGTGTTTCATCAACTGGCTCTGTATCATGCGCTGAGAGCAGGGCAGGGTTAAGCGCAAAGGCGGAGTAGCATAAATAAGGCGATAGATTGTGTTGTGGCACGCCAAGTGGCAAGACTTGCCATACACTAAGTCCAGCGCTCTGCATGAAATCCAACCACTGAATGGCATCGTTATCAATCTTGCCAGAGGGTAACGAGGTCGGATGTAATAATACGCCAGCACGGCGCCTTAAGAGTGGATTGTTCAATCAAGCAACCCCACGCTGCATAGTACCTGCGTTTTCTGCTCTGCCACCACCAACAGAAATGGCTTGATCAAGGTAGTTGGGAGTCGTCTGTTCTAAGATTTCATACAGTCGTTTGAGCTGTGAGCGGAATAGGTGGTCAAAGTCGCGCACGCTATCACTTGCATTGTAGTCGCCAAACCACCAAAACCAATCCGAACCTTCGCAAATGGCGAGCTGCTTACTGGCTTTGTCTCGCACTTCACTTGGAAGTTTGTCTGAGTCGATGACTTCGTCGTAGCATAATTTAGCCGCAACTAAATAATCCCATGCTCGGTTCTTATCTTCCTGTCCGATCCATGTTGAGAATGAGCCATAAACCCAGCTGCCGGCACAAAGGGAGTCAACGGTTATGGGTTTAATATGTAAATTGTTCGACACCTCAGCAAATGTAGTGGCTTCGATTAATGGGTGATTAGCAAGTTTGGCGTAGAGCTTACTGAGAAAATGAGCCCCATTATGCGGATAATATTCCCAAGCATTCTCGCCATCTAAGATAACGCTAACAACGTGCTCGTCAGCACTGTCACCCAAAAAATCATGGATATTTTCTAGGTTTTGTACGAAGTTGTCCGCTGCATCCTGAGCATCCCACTGGCTGTATTCAAAACCAATGAAGTCTGATAACCCATCATCTCTAAAAAATATTTGAGTGGATTGATCATCTAGTTTGAACGGCGAAAATAAGGCCTTTTTGTTATGGATGAGCGCCTTATCGATAGCGGATTGGTGACAGGTGTTAGCCCAAACCCCTTGGCCTGACGCTGTCCAAGCAATGCCATACTCTGACAAAATATCCAGTGCATCATCACTAATGCCACCTTCTGACAGCCAAACGCCTTTCGGTGGCGTACCAAAATAATGCTGATGGGTGGCTAAGCCTTGCTGCATATGCCAGTGGTTACGAGCCAGACCATCAGGATAATGTGATGCCGTAGGGTGTGGCGCATCGGGCTGCGCACAGCGCATGTTCTCGAAGTCATTTAACAGTGGCACAATAGGGTGTGCATAAGGCGTCATTGATATTTCAATTTGCCCACGCTCTGCTAATGCGCGGTAGCGAGGAATCAAATTTTGCAACGCTTCATTCATTAAGCTAAGCAATAGGTGCTGATCATCAGTCGAAAAATGCCGCTGTTTCTCCATTAGTAAAACGGCAGCAGGGTGACTTTTTAATGACTCGCCCAGCCAAGCTAGATGATACCAAACTAATAAATCAACAAAGTATTGTTTGTCCAAAGCAGCAACCAAAGCTTCATCGGGTGCTTGCGGCGTGCTACCTAGCGCTGCGATGAGTTCGGCAAAGCCTGCATAGGGTGCAATCATCTGAGGTGCATGACAACGCTGGCAGTCGCTAATAATCTTGAGGCGATCTTCTAGTCTGTCAGGAATATCAATGTGTCCTGCCAGAAGATTAATTAGATCATCTGAGCAGATGGTTCCATGCTGTATGAGTGCATCAATTTGGCAAGCATAGTCATCCAGTTGCTCTAGCAAAGTGGGTGCAAAATTAACGACCGCACGCATTGCTGGCTCATTTTCAAAATGCGCTGCCATGTCAGTATAATCTTTTAACGCATGTAAATAGACCCACGGGAGTTGATATTTCCCATCGCCCCCTTCACGGTAATGGGGTTGGTGCATGTGCCAAGCAAGGACGAATTTTAATTTTTTTGTCGCCATCGGGAAGAGCCACCTAAGGGAAATGAGTATTGCCCGAGCATCTCGGGAGTAATAAGTACGATACCTTCATCAGAAACATGGAAGCGTTTTCTATCTTCTTCCAAGTTCTCACCAATGATAGTGTTGTCTGGTATCTCACACTCTTTATCGATGATCGCTTTGGTAATACGGCAGTTTCTACCAATGCTCACCTTAGGCAGTATGACACTATCTTTAACGATACTATGACTCTTAACCACTGTGTTAAATGAGAGCACTGAACGCTTAACGCGTGCGCCGGATAGAATACATCCCGCAGAGATAAGGGAGTCAATTGCCTCACCGCGGCGACCGTCTTCATCAAAAATAAACTTAGCAGGTGGGTTCTGTGTTTGGTAAGTCCAAATAGTCCAAGCCCGGTTGTAGAGGTTAAGTTCAGGCTCAACATCACACAGCTCCATATTTGCCTTCCAGTATGACTCTAAGGTGCCAACATCCCGCCAATAAGCTGGTAAGCCGGTTTTGTCATCCCTAAAGGCATAAGCCATTGCAACATTATCAGCAATTTTGGATGGAATGATATCTTTTCCAAAGTCGTGAGAGGAGGTGCCATCTCTAGCATCTTCATTTAGCGTTTCAAATAAGAAGCGCGTTGAAAAAACATAAATGCCCATGGATGCCAGCGCAACGCCGGGTTTTCCAGGGATTTCTTCGGGGTGTTCTGGTTTTTCATCAAAGCGGGTGATTTGCATATCATCTGAAACGGCTAATACCCCAAATCCTTTGGCTTCTTCAACAGGAACTTCTATGGCACCGACCGTAAAATCAGCGCCTGACTGCACGTGTTGGACCAGCATTTTACCATAGTCCATGGTGTAAATATGATCGCCGCCAAGCACGATGACATATTCCGTATCATGCCGCTGCATAATGTCCATATTTTGGAATAAAGCATCTGCGGTGCCTTTGTACCAAGCCTTCTCACTGGTTCGCTGCTGGGCAGGCAGTAGCTCAACAAATTCACCAATCTCAGCACGCATAAATCCCCAGCCGCGCTGTAGATGCCTTAACAAAGAATGGGACTTATATTGAGTAAGCACACCGATTTTCCGTAGACCTGAGTTCACACAGTTTGACAGTGCAAAATCGATAATGCGGTATTTCCCCCCAAATGGGACGGCGGGCTTGGCCCGCCATTTGGTTAAATCTTTTAGCCTAGAACCTTCGCCTCCGGCAAGAATTAACACCAGCGTGTTACGGGTTAATTCCGTCATCATATTAGGCTCTACATAATATTTATAGAGGCCTTCATCATCCTTAAAGTGTTGTGACATAGTTCATTCCCTCAAATGACTAACTAATGGTAAGTTGCGGTTTCAATAGCCCCTTGTAAATTAATATCGGGTGCAGTCACTAGGTAAATAGGTGTTTGTTTAACCAATTTGCTCATCCGGCCTTTCTTTAGGCAAACGTTGAGAAAGTGCTCAGACTGCATCCAGTCTTGAAGCTCAGTAGCGACTTGTCCACCAATATAAATACCGCCCATCGGTTGATACAACAACGCTAGGTTACCGACATAAGCACCGTACGTTGTCACAAAAAGTTTGATGGCTTGTTCTGCTGCTGGATCTTTCGTGGAGGCTGCAATGATTTGTTTGACACTCAAATTGTTTTCAGACGATTCAAGTGCTGAGTGATGGGGCGCATATTTTCGTTGACAGTAGCGATAAAGCTCCTGTAGACCCTCAGTGGATAAAATACGCTCATATGATACATGATTGAAGCGATTCATTAAATATTCTAATAAATCTATTTGTTCTTTATCGATCGGAGCGAAATTTACCATCCCTCCTTCGCTGTCATTTTTGTTGAACGCATCTTGTCGGTGATCCATCCATGCCAGGCCCAAACCGTGGCCTGCTCCTGTCACAACACGAATACCGCTATCATGACTCATGCCTTCATTTAATGTGACGAGGCCTTGTTGGGAAGCTGCATCAATCCCTCTTGCTGCTGAATCAAAATCACTAATTAACGACACATCATTAATATAAAACTGTTGGCCAATTTTCTTGGCGTCTAATTCCCAGTTAAGTGAATTAATCATTGAGTGGTTGTTTTCAACGGGTGCCGCAACCGATAGACAAAAGCGTTCAATGAGCAGTGATTTAGCATCAGCATCGTGTAGAAATTGTTCAATTAGCCGCCTTGGTTCAGTAAAATCAGAAGAGGTGTATTTATGACTGTATAAGGCTTTCCGGTCGCCATTGATGGCTACTCGAAGTAGTGCGAGTTCTGCACGGTCAGCACGGATGTCTGCGGCTAAGATTTTCATAGAGGGTGCCCGTTGCTATTCTTATTCTAAAGTTATTATTGATTCTTAAGCGTGTTTGCTAGGTTACGTTGCCGAACTGCGTGGATAGATGGCTTTTCTGTAGTGATTAATCAAGGCATTGGTTGAGGCATCATGCCGCTGTGTATTGGCTGGCATGAAAATATCTTGTAATACATGACTACTGAAGGTTTTACTGAGCTCTAAGCCTGTTTGCTCATAGTCACTAAGATTCCAAATAGCACCTTGTGCAAAGGTTTTATGTTCATACAGTGTCAAGAGAATGCCTAAGGACTTTGGCGTCAGTCTTTGCAGCAGTAGCATATTGCTAGGGTTATTACCGTCATAAGTGCGTTGAGAAATAATATTTTCATCATTACTCGCATCACTCAACGTCAAATCATTTAATGTTTCATTGCGTGTACGGCCTTGCATTAGTGCCTCTGTTTGGGCAATGGCATTGGCAAACATTAAGTGGTGCTGCTTTTGATAAACACTGTGTGTGCGCATCGATACAATAAAGTCGGCGGGTACTATTTTTTGCCCACGGTGTAACATTTGGTAAAAGGCATGCTGGTCTGTAGAGCCATTGCTACTCCAAATAATTGGGCTTGTCGCAAAGTTGACTAAGTTACCCAGGCGATCAATAGACTTACCATTATTCTGCATATCTATTTGTTCTATGCAGCGTGGCAAATTTCTGAGGTTATAGTCGTAAGGTAAAATCGCGTGTGATTCAGTTTTGAAAAAATTGTTATACCAAATACCAATGAGTGCCATGATAACAGGCATGTTTTGTTCAAACCGTTCCGTTTGAAAATGCGCATCCATAGCACTGACACCTGCTAAGAAAGCTTGAAAGTGCTTAGCGCCTATTGACAATAAAATAGGCAAACCAATTGAAATCCAGGCAGTTTGGCGTTGATTTGCTATCGTTTTTAGTTGAAATATGTTGCTGCTTTGAATACCAAAGCGTTTTGCCGCTGCAGTATTCGCAGTTACCGCCAGAAAATGCGTCATTAAAGCGGAACTATTGGGATTGGCATTCAATAACCAACGTTTTGCCGTTTCTGCTTGAGTTAGGGTACTAGGATTGCTTTGGTCAAAACCTTGGCTGCTAACAATAAATACAGTCGTTTCTGGGTTCAGGTTCTCTAATACGTCTTGTAAATGCAAGCCATCGCAATCAGCAATGAAATGCATGCCAACCTGTTTGCATTGGTGGTATGGGCGCAGTGCCTCACACACACTTTGAGACCCCAGTCGTGAATGTGCAATACCGATGTTAACAATGTCTGTAATGGGTTTATGACTGTGACCTAGCCATGTGCCGCTGTGAAGTTGCTCTGTCAGTTGGCGTATACGTTGCCCTTGTTCACAGGCAAAAATGGTAGACGGATCGTTTGGGATTCGCTGCGTTATCGCCTCTGAAGTGTTACTAATAGAGCGCTCCAAGTTTGCTTCCCGTGCTAAGGAAAATAATAGTTGCAGCGTTTTATCAGTTACCCTGTTTTTTGAATAATCTAGTAACAGCCAATCAAACTCTAGCGACATACGTTGATAGCGATTGCGATCAACGCTAAATAAACGTCGCATATGAAGCTTACTACAGCAGTTAAAATGCTGTTTTAGTTGATGATAGCTACTAAGATCAGTAAAGCATTGCAGGTTGCTAGGTTTGGTCATGTGTCCCCGAGCCAGGCGGCGTGATCGCAATAGACGGCCGCTTTATTGTTAGATGTTATCGTCGTCACGGGCAGGGTTTGCCCACTAATCCAATCCATTACACGATTATGTTTAGACTGTCCTGTAATGAAGATTAATAAATGAGCATTGTTGCTCAGGCAAGCTGAACTGAGGCTGACTCGTTCAGGCGGTGGTTTGGGTGCATTCAGCACAGGATGTACCATTTGCTTTAGGTCATTGACATGACCAGGAAATAAACTCGCAGTATGCCCATCTTCTCCCATTCCTAATAAAACCATATCAAATTCAGCAATGCTGCTGAGTGTTTTCTGATAGGCCGTAGCGGCTTTTTCTGGGCCTAGCTCTGAAGGGATAAAATGAGTTTGTGACTCAGGGATAGCGACGTTCTGCAATAAGCACTGCACAGCCATAACACTGTTACGTTCA
>JBMZDT010000075.1:0-8009 GCA_049614505.1 Leucothrix sp. | reverse complement strand
CTACATTAATGCTTTGAATAAATCGATTAATCAGCGTAATGATAATCGTCAGCACTGTAAATAAAACAGCAAAGTGCATCATATAGGGCGATTGCTTGGGAATGTGTTCGACAGCCAGTAGCAGGTCATTGGTGCCAAAAATCATGATTGAGCAACCGCTAATAAACAGGAGGACGAGTCGATCTTCTTTCGTCTGTTGGTAGGCACGATAAAGATAATATAAGGAATAGAAGCCGCTTAAGGCGATGATGGGGCTCCAAATGTGGTAAGCATAAAATAGAATCCAGTCTAGATCCTGATAAAGAAAGGGGATAGCGAGCAGGCCAACGGTGACAATTAAAAACCTTTCAGCCTTTTGGTTAACGATCCCCACATAACGATGTAAAAACAGCGCGATCCCTAACATCGCCAAACCAAAGCTGAGCGGCATGAGGGTTTCCCAAAGATTGAGCGGCATTGGGATATTGCGTACAAAGTGGTTTGAATCATGAAAGGCCCATAGCGCAGAAAACAACCCATAGCATAAGTAGTAAGTGTCGGTGCGGCGCAGTATCCAGAGTACGCTAACCAAAATACTGGTGAGTAGCATGCAGAGGGTAATGAGCGTTGATAAATCAATTCTGAGGTGATTATTAAATTCGGCGTGAGCACGTAACGGTTCAACGGGGCCGATGTAAACCTCGCCGAGGTAGGTGCGTGTGTCATGTTGACCAACGACATGAATGGAGAGAGTATTTTCATGCCTTAGCAGGGTGCTATCAAAATTAAACAGTAGGGTATTGTTGCGATTACGGGTGATGGGGGGCGTCATATTGCCGCCATTACCGAGCCACTTTCCATTGAGATAGACCTGGGCATTTTGCGAGACTTTGGGGAGATAGACTGCTTGTTTTTGAGGCCCTTCAATGGTTCGTTCTAGCGGGATTTGGTACCACAGGCTGATTGTGTTTAGTGTGTCCGCGGTATTCCAGTCAGGTAGTGTCACAGGTTTTTTAAGCGCATGCTTGAGCGCTTCAGGCGTGCCTACCTTAGTGCTAATAAGGTAGGCACTGGTTACTTGGTAGCGTTTGGGTAGCTCAGGCAGCCAAGCATAACTGGCATAGAAACTGATAATAATATAAGTCAGTAGGATGGCCCACCAGATAAAGTGGCGCAGGCTGAGAAAGCTGAAAAGATTGCGGTACAGCATGCCTTAAATCAAATTCATCTTGAGCGCCTCAAAAACGGCTTCCGCCCGTGAATTGACAGACAGTTTGCGATAGATATTTTTAACGTGTGTGGCGACGGTGTGATAAGAGAGCCCTTCCATTTGCGCAATTTCTTGTGTGGTATAGCCCTTGGCAACCTTTTGTAATACCTGTTGCTCGCGCTTAGTCAGTTTTTCGAGCAACTGCTCTTCTGGTCGAAAATGTTTCATTAAATGGCGCGCGATACTTGGACTAATAGGAGCGCCTCCGTTCGCAAGATCAATAATGGCAGTTTCAATCTGGATGGATTCGTCGTCTTTGAGTAAGTAGCCGCTAGCCCCTGTCGCAATGGCTTTTAAAATGTGCCACTCATCACCAAACACACTGATGACCATAATGGCTGTGTCGTAGCCATTTTTGTGAAACAGCTGAATGAGTTCCAGACCGTTTCCATCTGGTAAATCAAGGTCAACCAGGAGTACATCGGGTGGGGCGGTATCGACCAGTGAGTGTTTAGCATCGGCAACGGTGGCGACATTCGCATAGAGCGCCAAACGGCTGTTGTGTTGAACAACCTGTGAAAGCCGTTCAAGAATGACTGGATCATCTTCAACAATCATTACCCTAATTGTCTTCTGCTGTGTTGGCGTCATAGCGAGTCAATTTCTCCCTTAGTCAATGAGACATACTAGAGCTTAGTACATTAGCATGCTTTTTTAGCTTGAATCTGATGTGAGGTTATAAGCCTTATACTATTCCGTCATTACCGTCTGATATTGTGTTTTTAAAGACTGAAATTTGTGATAGAGTGCGATTTTGTTGTTTATTAGTATAAAAAAATATCATTTATTAACGCTGATCGATCACTTTGCTAAGGTGGTTAAATACCTATAATTAGGTAGTGCCTCGTGCTATTGACTGGCTTAGGGTGATTGATGGGGATCAACTATATGCGTAGATGATATTGGGCTTTAGTAGTGTCCCACCTATGGCTAATCAATAAAGTACTGTCTGAATTATCGAAACGCCTTTGCGATGATTCACCAAAGGGAGTGCCTTTTGAATGGCCACTATAAGTGAAAATAATAAGTTGTAAGGGAGTTTATTCCCCGCCCAACCCTACTGTGGCGGGGTTATTTTTAAAGTCTCGTTCTAGGACGACGAGACGAGTACATTATGCAATCACATGCGGTACGAACGTAGCCGTATCATTGAGTATTTTAGTTCCACGCCTAAAGCCGAGCCCGCAGGCTTCCCAAGCAAAGAAAACGCCCGCTTGATAAGAGCGCCCTTGCTCATCCGTCGCCAATTCAGCATATTCTTGATATAGCATCGGGTGAATGTCATAGGGGCCATCAACAGACTCTATAGCCGTTCCATCGGCATCTAAAATACTCACATTGCCACCTTCGCGCCCAAACAATGGTTTGGAGACTTGCTTTACACCATCTAGTGGTTGGTCATCTGCCGCGAGAAGGTAAGGAGAGTCTGGGTATAACTCATGCAGTATTTTCAAGATACCTTTGCTTTGGAACAGCAAGGTATAGGCAGGGTTGATGAATACCGCCGTGCGTTTGCGTGCAATTTCTGTCAACAAGTCAGTGAGCTCAGGCTCATCGGCGGCAATGTCTTCCCAAGGCCATAGCTTGAACCAAAAGTTAGTGGATTCTTGGTCTTTGTTAAAAACACCTTCATCCGGTAAGAAACCTGCCTCATCCATATAGGTGAAGTCAGTGCTATAGCCCGCTTCGATGGCAATACGCTGGAGTAGGCGAGTGGTTTGCTCATCTTCAGGGAGGTCTCGCACACTGGAAAATAAGATGCGCTCGTTATTGTAGTACTCGTCAAACTTTTCTAGCCCGTCATCATTAGTGATTAGGCGGCGGAAGTTATCACGAATCATTTCAAACGCATTATTAAACTGCGCTGCCTCATCCATGCCGTTACTTTTTAGTAAAGCCCACTGGATGATCGACGTTTCGAATAGGCTAGTTGCGGTATCCGCATTGAACTCCAATAGTTTGATAGGCTTGCCATCTACGCCACCTGCAAAGTCAAAGCGTCCGTAAAGATGCCAATCGTCATCGTCCCAGCTTAGTTTGATCAGCTGTATCATGTTCTCTGGGATACCTAGCTGTTCAAATAAATTGTTGTCGATGACATGTTGGCCCGCTTCAATAAACATATCGTACAGTTCATTGGCGGCGGTGTAGTAGGCTTCCGCCTCTTCTTCGCTAACTGGCAGTAACTCCGGCGCAACATAGGCTGAACCGTCTGGGTCGGTGTGCCAAGTGAAGCCGATTTCTTCCATTAACTCCTGACTAACAGGCGCGACCGTTTGTGTTTTTAACACCTATTAGCCTCCGAATGAGCCAGTGCGTGAAGAGCTTCGGTTGCTGGAAGAGCCACCAAAGAAGCCTTTTTTGGGTTTAGCGTTAGCCCGAGGCGCTGATCTGGCGCGATTATTGGCGCTAGACACACTGGCTGCCGGGCGAGTGCTGGCACGGGTGCGAGCTTTGGCATTGGCATTATTGGCTAGCTTGTTGGCGATCATGCCGCCGATAAGCGACCCAGCGGCACTGGCCAGAATCATTTCACCAAGGCTGAGTCCACCGCCTGAGCTTGCGCTGGCTTCTTTCGTTAAGTTAGAGGTGCCAGCATCGACTTTATCAGCTTCTGCCTTAGCTAACTTGGTTAACTCTTCATTGCTGAGGACGCGCTCTTTCCCATCCAATGTTTTCAACACGGCACGGGTAGCGCCTTCCGTTGGATAGCGTTCAGCCAGCTCGTACTTATCCGGGTTAGCCGATGTTTGGCTAATCACCAAAAAGTAGTTCTGGTTTTGTAAGTCTTGCTCTAATTGACCGATATCTTCTTGCTGTTGCTGGTCTGGCGCAGGAGCCTCTGGCGCGTCCGGTGCGCAACCTTGTAAACTAGCGACGACGGCTAAACCTAGGCCACCGACCATTGAGTAAGATGCGGCTTTCTTAATATGTCTCATGTATCTTTCCACTGATGTATTTAGAATTCTGAGTATAGTATGGATTCTAAATGGCTTAATTCAAGTATTAAAGGTGCCCTTAGGCAAGCCTTCTTATATAATTGCGTTCTGATTTTTATAGATGGTTTTAATGTGAGCCTTTCGGTCAAACAATTACAGTGTAGTCGTGGTGATATCAGTTTGTTTGAGGGTTTGTCCTTTGAACTGACGGCTGGGCAGTTGATGTGGTTGGAAGGGCGTAATGGCAGTGGCAAAACCACACTGCTAAGAACATTATGCGGGTTGTTTTTGCAAGATGCAGGTACCGTAGAATGGCAAGGTGAGTCCATTAAGTCAGCTGCGGATGTGTTTTATCGCAACCTGTTTTATTTAGGTCACCAAAATGCACTCAAAGCCGACCTTAACCCTGTCGAAAACCTGCAAATACTCAGTCGTTTAACTGGGCAAGCCATCACAGAAGCACAGGCCGATGCTGCACTGCATCGTTTTGGCTTAGCAGGGTATGAAGAATCTCCTGTTCGTAAACTGTCACAAGGGCAGCAGCGGCGAGTGGCATTAAGCCGTTTATTGCTGAGTAATGCACCGCTATGGATCTTAGACGAACCTTTTGTGGCCTTGGATGTGGCGGCGGTTGAATTATTGCAATCGATCATAGTCTCACACGTAGAGCAGGGCGGCATGGTGATATTAACGACGCATCAAGCACTCCCCATACCTGAAGAAAAAATGAGTCGCCTCGCCTTGGATCGCTATGTTTGATTCCTTTCTAGCGCTATTAAAGCGGGATTTACTATTAGCACTCAGGCGTCAAAGCGATGTCTTTACGGTGTTGTTTTTCTTCATTATTGTTGTGAGCATATTCCCTCTGGGTATTAGCTTTGAACGTGATGTGTTGCAAAAAATTGCACCCGGTGTGGTTTGGGTGGCGGCTTTGCTTGCATCTACATTAGCGTTGGAGCGTATATTTGCTAATGATTACGCGGATGGCACATTGGAGCAAATGTTGCTCACACCGCAGCCACTGGCAATTTTAGTGTTGGCCAAGACATTAGCGCATTGGCTACTGACAGGATTGCCCCTTGTACTAATCGCACCATTGGCAGGGTTGCAATACCATCTGTCAGCTTCAACGATTGGTACGATGATGTTGGTTTTGTTGATTGGTACGCCGATCTTAAGCATGATCGGTGCCATTGGTGCAGCTTTAACACTTGGATTACGCGGCGGCGGTGTGTTGATTGCGCTGTTAGTGCTGCCACTGTATATCCCTGTGTTGGTCTATGGCTCTGGGGCTATCGCAGCAGCGGCACAAGGTGATGTATCCTTGCAGCCTTATTATTTATTACTTCTGGCATTTTTATTGCTGGCACTGGTGTTCGCACCGTGGGCGACAGCCGCCTCACTACGTATATCAGTGGAATAGGACATAACATGGCAATTAATTGGTTTAAATATTCCGCCCCCTCAAGCTTTTACCCCTTAGCAAATAAGCTGATTCCTGTGTTTATGATGCTGGCGATTGTGCTTACGTTAGGTGGACTTTACTGGGGTTTTTTTCAAACGCCCGATGTGCTGAGTGACCAAAAACAATATTACCGAATCATTTACGTGCATGTTGCGAGCGCTTGGATGGCCATGTGGCTTTATGCGGTGATGGTGTTCTGGGCGGTACTAGGCCTGATTTTTAATACGCGTATGTCATACATGATGGCATCAGCAACCGCAGTTACCGGAGCCATTATGACCGCATTGTCGCTATGGACTGGGGCATTTTGGGGTCAAACCAGCTGGGGAACTTGGTGGGATTGGGACCCGCGAATGACCACACAGTTGATTTTGTTATTTCTCTACATCGGCTACATCGCGCTACAGTCAGCGATTGAAGATACACGACGTTCTGATCGGGCATCGGCGGTATTAGCCATTGTTGGTTTAGCCATTGTCCCCGTGATTTATTATTCGATTAATTGCCCAAATCCGAACGAATGTGCCTCATTGCATCAGGAATCATCCCTAAAGCGGGTTGAGTCAAATATTTTAATTGCCATGTTAGTCGTAACCGCTGGGTTTTGGATGTACTGTTTTGCAGTCATCCTAATGCGCGTGAGAAATATTATTCTGCAACGTGAAAGCCATACCCAATGGGTAGAGCGTCTGGAGGCCTTAAAATGAGTGAGTTTTTTGCAATGGGTGGCTACGGTTTTTATGTGTGGTCATCAATGGGAATGGTGCTGTTCTTGATGTTACTAGAACCAATTTTATTGAACATTCAGCATAAGCGATTGCTCAAAACCATTCAGCGACAAAAGCGCCGTCAGGCGGCTAGCAAAACATAAATAATCCTCTAACCGAATGAGTATTAGAGCGTATGAAAGCACGAAATAAACGCATTATTTTTATCATCCTTGGCCTGTGTGCTGTCGGTGCCGCCTCCGCGATGATTACTAAAGCCATGCAAAGTAATATGGCGTATTTATATGCCCCCGAAGCGGTAATGGCAGGCGAAGTGCCTAAAGAACGCTTGGTGCGTTTGGGCGGTTTAGTTAAAAAAGATAGCCTCAAACGCAGCGATACTTCCTTAGATTTAAGCTTTGTACTAACGGATAATCGTGGTCATGAGGTGACTATTAACTACGATAAGATCTTGCCTGATTTGTTCAAAGAAGAGCAGAGTGCAGTCGTGAAAGGGAAATTCGATGCCAATAACCGCTTTATGGCTGAGGAAGTGCTGGCCAAGCATGATGCCGAATATATGCCGCCTGAAGTGCAAGATGTACTCGCGAAAGAGCACAGTTATCCTGGCAAAAAAGCAGATAAGGCGGCAAACGAATGATTCCTGAGATTGGCCATTTTGCGTTAGTGCTGGCACTTGTTGTCGCGGTTGTACAATCGATTTTCCCCATGCTGGGTGCTGCAACTAATAATGCACAATGGATTGCGATGGCAAAGCCTGCTGCGCGTGCACAATTTGTGCTGCTTGCGGTTTCATTTGCCTGCTTGATGGCTGCATTTCTAGAGAGTGATTTCTCCGTTTTGTATGTGGCGAACAATTCAAACACGTTTATGCCAACTATTTATAAAGTCTCAGCGGTATGGGGCGCGCATGAAGGCTCTTTGTTGCTGTGGGGGCTGATTCTGAGTGTATGGGCTTGGTTGGTGTCGGTGTTTAGCAAAGGTATTTCAGCTGTGATGCTGGCGCGGGTGCTGAGCGTCATGGGCATGATCGGTGTTGGGTTTTTACTGTTTATGTTATTAACCTCTAACCCATTTGAACGTCAATTTCCGATTCCGTTACAAGGCCGTACTTTGAACCCTTTGTTACAAGATCCGGGTTTAGCCATTCACCCGCCAATGCTTTATATGGGCTATGTCGGATTTTCAGTGGCTTTCGCGTTTGCAATCGCAGCAATGTTAGGTGGCAAGTTAGATGCGGCATGGGCGCGTTGGGCTCGACCTTGGACAAATGTTGCTTGGGTGTTTTTGACGATTGGTATTGCGTTGGGTAGCTGGTGGGCTTATTACGAGCTGGGTTGGGGCGGCTGGTGGTTTTGGGACCCGGTTGAAAACGCCTCGTTGATGCCTTGGCTGGTCGGTACTGCATTAATTCACTCGCTAGCGGTTGCCGAGAAACGTGCAGCCTTTAAGTCATGGACAATTTTGCTTGCTATATTCGCCTTTTCATTAAGCTTGTTAGGGACTTTCTTAGTGCGCTCTGGCGTGCTGACATCCGTACATGCTTTTGCTAGTGACCCAGAGCGCGGTTTATTTATTCTGATATTTTTAGTGTTAGTGGTCGGTTCTTCGCTGGTGCTGTATGCGAT
>JBMZDT010000074.1:0-8040 GCA_049614505.1 Leucothrix sp. | reverse complement strand
GTCATCGTTATTCTCATTGCTGGAAGCAATCGTTTGAATTTGTACAACATCAGTGATCTTTACAATATCCGTTAATGTCACTACATCAGTAACTTTCGCAGGCACTGCGCTGCCTGTTGAGGTTTGGTTATCAGCTGCTGGTGGCGTAGCGGGTGTAACGTGGGCAGTACCATTATGTAAGTCGACGCTCTTATTACATCCGCTCAGTGCGATAAGACTAACCGTGAGCAGCCCTGTGAAAACCAAGTTATTCATTACGTAATCCTCTACGAATTTTTCATTATATTCATTCAAGCTTAATGAATGGCTCTGCTGATTTCATGTGCTACAAGGAGTAAGTGCGAGGAACCGTGGATGAGAGGTTTTTGGTCAGTTTAGTGGTGGGAGCAAGGGTGGGAAATGACCGACTAGAGGGGATTTGATGAACGACGCTAGCGCGGTTGAGCAGCATTAATAGTGTGTATTAAAACATTCACAATTAAGAAAATATTGGGTGAATCGTTAGGAAAGCTGTTTTCCCATAATATGAGATGGTATATCATAATGTGAAATTGAATGATTGGTTGAGAGAAAAATATGAGCAGAATTCAGCAGGGCGGGCTCCAAATAGCCACTTCTTTACACACATTGCTTGATAAAGAAGTATTACCAGGGACAGGGATAGACAGCGATACGTTTTGGCAGCAATTTGAAAGTGTGCTGACAGAACTAGCCCCTCAAAACAAAGCGTTGCTGAAAAAACGTGATGATATTCAGGCAGCAATGGATCAATGGTATCAGTCGAATCCGGGCCCGATACAAGACATGACGGCTTATAAAGCGTTTTTAAGTGAGATTGGCTACCTCGTGCCTGAGGGTGAGGCGTTTAGCATCGGTACAGACGGGGTGGATGCTGAAATTGCCACGATTGCAGGCCCGCAGCTAGTGGTACCGGTCAATAATGCACGTTTTGCACTGAATGCCGCTAATGCGCGTTGGGGAAGTTTGTTTGATGCGTTTTACGGTACTGATGCTATTCCTCAAACTGAAGGAGCTGAGAAGACGGCCAGTTATAATCCAGTACGCGGTGGCCTAGTCGTTGCTAAAGCACAAGCGTTTCTAGATGGTGCTGCACCACTTGCATCTGGTGGCCATGCGGATGTTGCAGCGTATGCCCTAAGCGGTGATACACACAAAACACTCGCTGTAACGTTGCAAAACGGCGAAACAACGGCACTTAAAACGCCATCGCAGTTCGTTGGGTATGAAGGCTCGGCTAACCCGTCGAAACTCTTGTTAGTGAATAATGGCCTGCATATTGAAATTGCAATTGATCCTGATTCTTTAATTGGACAATCGAACCCAGCGGGCGTCAAAGATGTTGTGCTTGAGTCGGCCATGAGCACCATTATGGATTGTGAAGATTCGGTGGCCGCAGTTGACGCTGAGGATAAAACGCTAGTCTACAAAAATTGGCTGGGCTTAATGAAAGGGGATCTTGAAGAGACCTTTGAAAAAGGCGCCAAGCAGCTGACTCGCAAAATGAATGCGGATCGTCGCTACACAGCGGTTGATGGTAGTGACCTGATACTGCATGGTCGCAGTCTGTTGCTTGTTCGAAACGTGGGTCACTTAATGAGCAATGATGCCATTTTAGATGCTGATGGCAACGAAGTGCCTGAGGGTATTATGGATGCCATGGTGACGGCAGCCTGCTTTAAGCATGACGGTGGCGAGATTAGCAATAGTCGTCAAGGCAGTATGTATGTGGTTAAGCCGAAGATGCACGGCCCAGACGAAGTAGCTTTCGCTAATACCTTATTTAGCCGAGTTGAAGCTGCATTGGGGCTTGCCCCCAATACCATGAAAATCGGTGTGATGGATGAAGAGCGTCGTACCACCGCCAATCTGAAAGAATGTATCCGTCAAGTAAAAGACAGAATTGTCTTTATTAATACAGGCTTCTTAGACCGCACGGGCGATGAGATTCATACCAGTATGGAAGCGGGCCCATTCTTACCTAAAGAGAGTATCAAAGGGGAGCCGTGGATTGCGGCCTATGAAGATTGGAACGTAGACATTGGTTTAGAGGTAGGTTTTAGCGGTAAGGCACAAATCGGCAAAGGCATGTGGGCGATGCCAGATGAAATGGCTGCCATGTTAGAGGCTAAGATTGGCCACCCAACCGCAGGCGCAAACTGTGCGTGGGTGCCTTCCCCTACCGCTGCAACACTTCACGCGACGCATTATCATCAACTCAATGTCTTTGCTAAACAGAAAGAATTAATGAATCGTCAGCGGGCTAATCTGGATGATATTCTTACGGTGCCTCAGTTAGGTAATGTTGAGTTAAATGCCGCACAAATCCAAGCTGAGCTAGATAACAATGCTCAAGGCCTACTCGGTTATGTGGTGCGGTGGGTTAATCAGGGTGTCGGTTGCTCAAAGGTGCCTGACATCAACAATGTCGGGTTAATGGAAGACAGAGCGACCTTGCGTATTTCCAGTCAGCACATTGCCAACTGGCTACGCCACGGGATTTTAAATAAAGCACAGGTAATGGAAACGCTAGAGCGTATGGCAATTGTTGTAGACAAGCAAAATACTCATGATGCAGGCTACATTCCTATGACGCCAAACACTGCTGATAGCATTGCGTTTAAAGCCGCTTGTGATCTCATTTTTGATGGGACTGTGCAGCCCAATGGCTATACCGAGCCCCGTCTGCATGCGCGCCGTCGGGAGTTTAAGCAATCAGTCGCGTAACAGCCGATAGTAAGCATAAAGCTGGAAGCTCGGTTCAGTCATTGGACCGAGCTTTTCTGTTGCTCAACCAATTGGCGGACTCAAAAGCTGAAACGGGCATGAGTTTGGCCGAACTCTCTGCTGCATCTGGTTTAGCTAATTCGACAACTCATCGTTTGCTTGTCAGCATGAAGCACTTGGATTATGTCGAATACAATGCGGTGCATGGTTTGTGGAGTATTGGTGTTAAAGCCTTCTCTGTGGGCAATGCCTATCTTCGTAAACGGGACTTCATTGCACAAGCTAGGCCTTATATGCGCGAGTTAGTTGCTGAGACAGGGGAAACGTCCAATATTGCGGTTCTTAAAGGCGATAAACATGTTTTCGTTGGGCAAATAGAATGCTCAGAAGTGATGCGAATGGTGGTGCAAATTGGTAGTGAAGGGCACCTACATGCCGCAGGTGTGGGTAAAGCGTTGCTATCAGCCTTACCAGAAGATGAGATTCGTCATATCGCTGAACGCACGGGGCTGGTCAGACTTTCAGAAAAAACTATTACTTCGGTAGACGACCTGTTGCAAGAACTAGAAAAGATCCGTTCGGTAGGCTACTCATTCGATGATGAAGAGCAAACCAATGGACTGCGCTGTATCGCGAGTAATATTTACAATGAATACGGTGAAGCTATCGCTGCGGTATCAATATCTGGCCCGGTGGTAAGGCTGTCAGATGATCGAATTGGGTACTTGGCTGAGACGGTAAAAGATAAAGCAGACATGATCACAAAGGTAATAGGTGGGCATTGCCCGTTACCGGAAGCGTAATCAAAAACAGGATAAGGCTGACACTGGATTGCTACAAAAACCAATGTCAGCGAACTGATTAGTCCTGACGTGCAGTCACTTCCAATAGGTGGTAACCAAACTGAGTCTTTACAGGCCCTTGGACAGTACCAACTGGGGCACTGAAAACTACTTGGTCGAACTCAGGCACCATCTGGCCGGGGCCAAAGTTACCTAAGTCGCCACCGTTACCACCTGAAGGGCAGCTTGAGTGCTCTTGAGCAAGCTTTGCAAAGTCTGCACCACCTTCGATATCAGTTTTTAATTTTTGGCAAGCTTCTTCAGTAGAAACAAGAATATGTCTGGCATTAGCATTAGCCATGAGTCAGTCCTTATAAGGGAAATAAAATAGACGATAAAAACGGGAAAATAACTGCTTTTGAGCCCTGATGCAAGTTACTTGGTGCTCAGAATGAGTTGTCGGGAGCGTAATCCTCACTGCGTTGGTTGTGATTGCTCAATGATGCTTTATAGTATGAAATTGTCACTTAATACTAGGCCCTTCACTTGATACTGATTCACCGGACACTTGAGTTTTTCCTCTACCCGCCAGGCAATGTTTTGCTGTTTGCCCTGCTGGGGTTGGCTTTCTATCGCTACCCCGTCATTAAATATGGGCTCATTGGTTTTGGTATTGCTCAATTAATTTTCTTTAGCCTGCCGGTGGTCTCAAACGCCTTAATGGCCTCGCTAGAGTCGCAGTATCCACCAACTGCAACACTGTGGGCGACTCAGCGTGCTGATGCGATTGTGGTACTGGGGGCTAGCCGCAATGATAGAGCGGTGGAGTTTGGTGGCGTAACGGTTGGAACCGCAGAGATTGAGCGACTTCGTTATGCGGCTTTGTTACACCGTAAAACAGGCTTACCGATTTTACTGACAGGGGGTGACCCTATTAACAGTGGTTTTAGTGAAGCGTTTCTGATGAAGCAGGTATTAAAAGATGAGTTTTCCATTGAGGCAACTTGGCTAGAGGAAAACAGTCATACAACCTGGGAGAATGCAGCCTTGAGTAACGCGATGCTGTCCAAGGCCGGAGTGAAAAAAGCGTGGTTAGTTACACACGCTTGGCACATGCCGCGAAGCATGATGGTGTTTGCTGATAGAAGTGTTGAGTATTTACCAGCCCCGCACAATCACGGTATTTTTATCTGGGACAAGCTGTGGATGAAATGGGTACCTCAAGCCCGTGCACTGGGGTTGAGTACTATTGCGATGCACGAATGGTTGGGACTGTTGTGGTATAAATTGCGGCAATAGAACAATTCTTGCAGTTAAATTAACGCTTGGCGTTGGTTTTTCTGGTAGGCATAGCAACTAATGGATCGTCAGGCCAAGGGTGCTTAGGGTAGCGGCCTTTCATGTCTTTTTTAACCTCATGATAGGAGGTTCGCCAAAAACCAGCGAGATCTTGGGTAATTTGCAGTGGCCTGCCTGCGGGTGACAATAAATGCACAAGCAGTGCAACCCGGCCATTGGCGATCATCGGTGTGGCTTCACAGCCAAACATTTCTTGTAATTTAACCGCTAGCACAGGCGGTGATGTACTGTAGTCTATTGCAATCGACGAGCCAGAGGGTACGTTGAGTCGGTGAGGTGCTAAGGTGTTTAGCTGCTGCTGTTTCTCCCAAGGTAGTAAGGCCTCTAAAATCGTCTGTAGCTTGAGTTTTTTAAAGTCTTGCAGCAGATTAATATCGTCTAAATACGGCGCTAGCCAAGTTTCTAGGTTGGCGAGTAATGCGGGATCACTGACGTCTGGCCAGTCGGTCTTGTTGTTTGAATGATTAGGGGCATCAGTCGAGCGGAGTAAAGAGACTCTGGCACACCACTGCTTATGTTCGGCTTTCCATGGCAAAATAGCCAATCCCTGTTTGCGTATATAGCGAATAAGAGCCGTACGTTTTGCCAAGATCGGTACCTGTTTTAATGGTGTACGAGAGAGTATCAATGCCCCTATCTTTTCCTGATCTTCCGCAATAAAGCGCTGGGTGCGTTTATCCCAATCGGCAACGGTTTCAAGCTGTACCTGTTGATTAAGCATGCCGTCAAATAAAGCTGGGTCAAGTGCAGCAGCAGAGCGAATGACATCCCCTTTGCCGCCAGCTAGGCTACTGACTTCAGCGACGGCTAGCCATTGATGGCTACTTAACGCATTTTGTCCCGTAAAACTTGCACTACGCCCATTGCTTAACTGAAAACCACCTGAGTGTCTGCGTCTGGCGATTCTGTCTGGATAGGCGCAGGCGAGTAAATAGCCAGCAGTGTGGTCTGGTTTAAGTAGATAGCGAATCTTGCTACTCACTTTTTTAACGCGTGTGGCCTGGGATACGATTTGCTGTGAGAGTTGTTGTGTTCGATAAAGCCAGCCACGGTGTTGGCTGGGGCACGGCTGCTCGCCTGATAATAGCGCTAAGCGAAAGCTGATATCAGGGGTGTCACGGCTAAACGGATCACGATCAGAGAGTAAACTGGCCAAATGGGCAGCTGGTTTAGTCAGTCCGCTGTTGACGCCACAAATGAGTAAATGGGCTAGCCTTGGATGCAGCGGCAGTGTTGTCATGGCTTGGCCATGTGGGGTCAGCCTGTAAGCATTAGTTTTATGTTCGATGGCGCCGAGTGTTTGCAATAAATCAAGCGCTTGTTGCCATGGTCCGAGTGGTGGCGTGTCCAGCCAACTCAGTTCTGTTGGCTCATCAATACCCCATTGCAATAATTGTAATGCTAGTGGTGCTAAATCTGCGTTTAGTATCTCAGCTTTGCTGTGAGGTACTAGTTGTTGTTGCTGACTCTGTGACCAAAGGCGATAGCATTTTCCGGGTTTCAGGCGGCCAGCACGGCCAGCTCGTTGGATACTTGACGCAATGGAAATGAATGTTGTATGCAGCCCCGTCATGCCCGTTGCTGGGTTAAAGCGTGATTCTCGCACTCTGCCAGAGTCTACCACCACATCAATGCCTTCTATGGTCAGGCTGGTTTCAGCGATATTAGTGGCTAGTACCACCTTCTGTTCGCCTGCATGTTTGCCAGATAATGGCGCGATCGCTTGTTGCTGCGCTTCAATCGATAAGTTGCCAAATAAAGGGCGTAGGTGAATACCTTGCATCTGGCGCTCATGCAGCCACTGTCCTAAGGCATCGCTGGCTCGTTTGATTTCGCCTTGTCCAGGGAAGAACGCGAGCACGCTGCTCTCAGGGTTGTCTGCAAGTGCTTGCTTGATCGTCGACACCATTCGGTCAATGGATCTTTCGCGTGGCTGACGGGCCTGGCCATAGATAACCTCAACGGGGTAGGCGCGGCCTTCACTCCTTACAATCGGTGCATCGTCTAATAGTGTCGCAATGGATTGGCTATCTAAGGTAGCTGACATAACTAACACTTTGAGGGGTTGCTCGCCAGCAGTTTCATCACGAAACAATGAGCGGCCTTTAAGACAAAGGCTAAGGGCCAGATCAGAGTCAAGGCTACGCTCATGGAATTCATCAAAAATAACCAATCCCACATCTTCTAATGAGGGATCGTTTTGCAGCATTCTTGTTAAGATGCCTTCGGTAATGACTTCAATTTGAGTGCGTTGGCTCACTTGAGTATCTAGCCGCATACGGTAGCCTACTGTTTGGCCTACAGGCTCATTGAGCAAATTAGCCATGCGATGAGCCGCCGATTTAGTAGCAATCCGGCGAGGTTCCAACATGACTATTTTCTTTCCTGCCAGCCACGGCTCATTCATTAGTGCTAATGGGACTAGTGTGGTTTTACCTGCCCCCGGTGGCGCTTCCAAAACAACTTCGTGCCGCGTTGAAAGCTGCTGTTTGAGTTCACTTAGCGCATCTTCTATAGGGAGATTTAACGAAATCAAATGAGGCCTTTATAATGACAAAATTTTTGATCTAGCATTTTACTGTATCGGTTTATCCTGCATGATGCAGCTTTTGATGTGAACATCGCCATGAATAATTCAATAAAAGCAGCGCTCTGGATGTTAGGTGCGATTATCTCATTTTCTGCCATGGCCGTGGCGGGTCGGGAAATGGCTAGCGAGCTGGATACCTTTGAAATTATGATGTATCGCTCGTTCATTGGTTTGGCAATTGTCTTGGTGATTGGCAAACTGGCAGGAACGTTGTCGCAAATTAGCAGGCAGCGTTTTGGTTTGCACCTTGCGCGAAACACCAGTCACTTTATTGGTCAGAATTTATGGTTTTACGCTGTCGCGTTAATTCCTTTTGCTCAGTTATTTGCGTTTGAGTTTAGTACACCGCTGTGGGTTGCTGTGCTTGCGCCTATATTTCTCTCAGAAAAACTGACAAAAGTTCGTGTTTTAGCCGCTATACTTGGTTTTGTCGGTATTTTAATTGTCGCGCAGCCGAGTACCATTACCATCGGTCCCGGTATTATTGCGGCGGCGTTTTGCGCCATTGGTTTTTCAGGCGCTTACATTGCAACTAAGTTGTTATCTCGCACAGACAGCATTACT
>JBMZDT010000073.1:0-8177 GCA_049614505.1 Leucothrix sp. | reverse complement strand
TATTCGCTAGTAAATTGACGATCATCGCTACGGTGAGTGCAATATTTAAAAAACGCACCTTTTCGCTGGCGATAAACATGAATGAAAAGGTTAAACTTGCAGCACGCAGTAACTGCGCTAGCAGCAACAAGGCTAATGCTTGCTTTGCGGCTAAGTATTCTGGTTTAAATACAATCAAAATTAAGTCTGATAGTGCATACATAACACCCGTCACAATAAGCAATACTGCCAACACTAAGGCCGTTGCTTGCCAGAAGAAGTTCCATAATCTTTCCGGTTGGTGATTGTATATGGCTAAAAGCCGAGGGTAAATCGTTGCGTCGAGCGCTCCCAAGAAAAATAAGCTAATGTAAGATACCTTGGCAGCAACATTGTAGAGCGCCACTTTTTCATTCCCTAGAAAGTAGCCAACCATCAGTGCATCTGCAAAAATCATCATAAATGAGAAGAAAGAGATCGGGGCTAGTGGCAGGGATTTAACAAATAGCTGTTTCAGTTTAGGGGCTTTATCATCTGACCACTTTGTGGGTTTGATAAACGGTTTAACGACTAAAAATGAAAAGAAGCCTGTGAGTAACAAGGACACGATGTACATAACAACATGGCCATTACCCGCAGAGAAATAATCCCAAGCCACACCAATGAGGATTAAGAAGCAAATTCCGGGAAGTGCATTTTGCGTTAAGATGGATAACGAGCTGCGGCGTATTGCTTTTAAATAAAAGCTATTAACAAACATGAAGTTAAAAAAGATCACGCACAGTGATGCCCACATGAGCTGGCTTAATTCAATGTCACCATGAAAAAAAGCCTCACGGACATAAGGGCTCATGGCTATCCAAATCGCCGCAGACAACAGTGAAATGAGCAGGACGAGTTGGTGTGTGTTCTTTAAGTAAGCCTGCTTAAAATTGACATGATCTTCGTGTGCGCTGGCCACTTCCTTGACAATCAGCTGGTCAAGCCCAACGCGACTTACTAAGGCGATACCTGAGACAAATATCATCAGCAAAAATACGACACCAGCATTACCTAAGCTCAGTTGGCGCGTAATCAAAATGGCAACCGCAAAGTTTAAGGCAACACCCGTAAAGCGGGCAATCATGGACAGCGCGCTTTGAATAATCAAGGGGTTACGCAGCAGCTTCTGAATAATGTGCATCACTTACTTTAAGCTTCCGTCGATATAGTCGCCTAAAAACTGTACTAACTGTTGGCGCTTCTGGTTGTCAGACTCAGCAGGGCAGTCTAAGGCCTCGCGCTGGCTTAACTGATCAAATAGAGCGTCCTGAGTGCTTGCAGTGTAGACACCAGGGAGTTTGCCCATCCAAAGCAAGCCGTCAGCCTGATGATTGTTGCGGTGTTCGCCAAGTTCATACTGGCGGTTGATGACGATAATGGGGGTTTGGTGTTGCCGGGCGCTAATAATATTACCCATGCCTGCATGTGAGACAAAGGCCGTAGAATCATTGATGTACTGGTTGTATTGGTCGCCGTTTAGGAAGCGTTCCCACTGCATGTGTTTGGGCTCATACTGGCCATCACCAATTTGTGCAAACACCGCTTCATCATTAGCCTCTGCCCACTCATCCATGTATTGAACTAAGCGGTCAAAAGAAAACTGAGTGCCTACTGCGACAAAAATCATAATACAGACCCTTGGTAATGAATCTGTTTTCCATCGCTTAATGGCTCCCACTGGGTTACGACCAAATTTGCATGGTTTTTTACCATATCCCCAGACCGAGAAAGCTTGGCGACATTAGCAATACTGTCCACCCAAATCGTTTTTATGGGGAGTACTTTAGCCAGCAATACCGCAATGGCACCCGGCGCAGCGCCAGTAGAAATAATTGCTGATGGGCGTTCTTTCAGCATTACCCAGAGCAACTGGAACGCGAGTGGGATTAACTTGAGCTTGCTGTCAGCGCTAGCATCGGTGATGTTATGAATTTTGCGCTGACTTTGCTGAGACCCATACTGCGTACCAGGCGTTGCGTAGACCACATCAAAGCGCGACTCCATTTCATTGCAGATTTTATTCAGCTGTATCCAATGGCCACCAGGAGAGGAGATGGCCAAAATCTTTTGTTTTTTGCTCATCTAGTTTATGCCGTTGCTTTGTGGAAATAGAAGGCTGCTTGATCACCCTGTTGTTCAGCGTTGAGTGCCTTGCTGCGAACGGTGTACTCATCAATTTTATGCTCGCTAAAGATGGATGCTTCAGGATTAACCGCGTAAGAGCGCTCATCACGTAGCGGAATGTCTTTTAGGTACTGCTCACTGCCCCAGTATTGAAACGCAAACGAGTCATAGACCGTTTCTTTTAACATTAAGCCGCTCTGGTCAGCCAAGGCCTGCATGCTTTGTTGCGAGTGTAAAAATAGATGGCGCGGTGCGTCTAGCTGAACCCAATTTACGCCGTAATGATCCCAAGCCCAGCTGCTAACGGTTGGTACACGAATCATGCACACGCCGCCGGGTTTTAGTAAGTTTTTGATTTGAGCGAGTACTTCATGTTGGTCAACGACATGTTCAAAGGAGTGGTTCATCATAATGAAATCCCAATCACCCTCGGTCACTTCGTGAATGGACTTTTGCTCAATGACCAAGCCATTGGCATATTCAATTTTTTTAGCGTTGAACGGGTCAACTCCATGGACATTGTTAAAGCCACATTCTTTTAATGAGTGCAGCAGGTGACCAGCACCACAGCCAACATCAAGAATCTTTGACTGCATGGTGAGGTTGGCTTTTTGTAAGCGGGGTAATTTGTCATGCGGCTTGCGCATTTGTAGCAACTTGCCAATGAAGCCGTGGCCCGTCGCTGCATAGCGATCACGCGCAGTGATCATGAGTTTTTTTAGGCCAGTTTCAACGCTAATCTCATCGTAAGAGTAATAGTCATCATTTGGATAGTAGTCCTGAATATTGTCAGGTACTTCAGCAATCTGTAAACAACCGCAGGCGCCGCACTCAAAATAGGTGTGCATGTCACGAAGCCCTAGCATCATTTCTTTGGCTTCGTGCGTTTTATTGTTTTCACTGTTTGAACAAATGCGACACTGCATTATTTATTTCCTAAATTTCTTGTAAGCTTTGTGGTCGAAGCTAGTCGTTAATGGGCTGCTTAAAGGTTCATTTATTCGGTATGTTTCTTGAAGCTATTGCGCACAAAGTGCAAATTAATTGAACGCTATCTTCATTAGCCGCAAAGCATACCTGACATTGCGGTGGGATTCTAACTCAGCAGATAAAGTGTTGATAAATTGAGCTATTCGAGGGTTTATAGCTCAGTAAAGCAATCTTCAAGTTGTTTTTTTAACGTACCTAAGCCTATTGAGTGCGCTCGATCAATATTGTTCCGGGGAATAGACGCTGGCTCATCAATATTTTCTAATACATGCTCGATGGTAGCTTCACGTAATAAATGCAGCATAGGGTAGGGTGAACGGTTGGTATAATTGGCGGGATCATCGGGAGGTGCTTCATCGAAACAATAATCTGGGTGAAAACTGGCTAATTGATAAACACCGTCATAGCGCCTCGCCTCCAGTAAGCGATCAGCAATCTCCAGCAAATCTAGGTAGTCGTCAAAACGCTCAAACCCATTAGGAAGGATTAATAGCGTCGTCTCAATCTCAGGGTTTTCATCCAAGTGCTCACACGCCAAAATCAATGCTTCTAAGCACGCTTCAATGTCGTGGTGATCCACAGTCTCAAACAGTATACGCTGTTTGATTAACTCACCTTGGGCGAATGGGCAAAAGTTATGGGCAATAACGACCGTTTCTAGCCATTTTTGGGTGTGCGCAATAACGTTATGACTCGTCATATTCAACTACATACGGGGTTGTTAAGGAGAATTAACGATAGATTATAGAATGATTACAGCCATTGGGATACGACAATGTACCTTTGTCGTATCCCAAGCAGCGAGCTTTGCGGTTTATTGTGGCTTATCTGGCGCTGAAGGTTCTGCTGGCTGATCACTGGCCGCTGCTTTTTTTCGGCTAAACAAGCCACCTGAACCTGTCTTTTTAGGGCGTTTTATCCATAGCCCACCCACATTAAGTGCTTGCCAACCCCAGCGCAACCAGCCTAGCACGGACATGGCTAGCCAAAGCGCCCACGCTAGCATCAAGGTGCGATAAATCCATAGTGGGACGCTAACCACCGATGGTTGGGGTAGCAGTTGATCGGTTCGGTCTTGATACCAATTCAGCGAATAGGCACTAGAGCCATTGCCAGAAATTTGCATATCTGGACGGCCAAGCAGTCCATTAGCAACGGCTGTGGCAAGTACGATCAGTGCGACACCTGTTAAACACACTAAGCCAATCTGCATCGCATTAAACTTAAGATAGCTCAGTTTCTTAGTAAACTTTTCACGAAATGCAATAGCGAGCAGCCAAGCAATCACTAGGATCATTAACGCTGTTTCTGTTTGGCTTAATCCCACCCCAAGTAAAAACCACTGCCAGCTTTTTAGCGGCGTTAGCTTAGACTGCCCCAGAATTAGTGACACTATTAGAATGGCTAACAATACGCCCCAGAATAAGATGGCGGGCCCCATTGCTGGGCCATTGACCCAAAGAATCCAGCGCTCTGACGGCAGTTTCAGCTGGAAATTGGCATTGACGCTCGGCAGCCCTAAATCAACCGCTGGAAAACGATAACGACTGCTTGAAGCATCTGCTTCTCGCCACTCAATATTGACGTGTTGTTTGCCCGGCTTCAGTGTGAGGCTGAGCTTATTGTCATTATTTTGGATGCGTTGACGGCTACCATTAATAACAATTTGTTTGACCTTAGCGTCAGTTGGCAGCTTTATTTCATGCAGCACCCCTCGGCTGCTCAGAATATTTAAGTCCAGTTTGATCGTGTTAGCCCGCTTGCCTGTATTGACGTGCAGGTTACTGCTGAGAATCGTTGCTGTTTGACCCGCAATGCCTTTGGGACGGCTTAAGGCAAGGGTTAGAGTTTCAGCTGGCCATGGATACCAAACAGGCACCGTTTGCTTGCCCTGATTACGATATTGATTGACAGGGATACCTGTGCTTTTTAGATGCCATACTGGGCTTGTCGCGATTTGCCATGTCTCTAATAAATCGGCACGTTTAGCCGCTGTTAGCACTAATTTATCCGTCGTATTGAGCCGTGATGACCAGCGCATTTGACGTTGCGATGCCCCTAGATTAATTTTAATCTGGCCATTTTTAACGCTGAGTTGCTCACTCATCGGCTGCTCATTTGGCAGTAGAGGGATATTTAAACTGAGCGGTGTATCCAGCGGGGAAAGGCGCGTGAGAGTTGTCTCAATAGTCCAGTCCAAACCAAGATTAAGATGCCGCTCAATGCGTACAAAGTTAGGCAGGATATTTTGGGCTTGCTCCTGTAAGGCTTTGGCATCTTTACTTAAAATGCGGTTCAGCTGGAGCTGTGACTCAGTGCTGCCATTGTCTTTAATGCCTTCTAAGTTCCACTGCTTATCACTGCTTTGCCATGTCACCGAGTGGGGCTTAAGGGGGAGTGGTAATGGAATGCTATTGCGTTTTGGTAGTATTCCGCTAATCACGATATTACTGAGCCCTTTGGGTACAGCCACCCATAATTGTTGGGACTGGTCGCGTTTGAGTGCAAGTGCTGGCTCATCGTTGAGTATGACTTGAGACCCTAACCATGTGCCTTGACTGCCGGGTAGCGGGATAGCTGTATCAATCACGGCATGGACACGCAGCCTCGCCTGTAGGATGTTTTGGTCGATAGAGATCTGCATTTGCTCAATCTGTGCGCATTCAGGTAAGCACTCTGGCGCAGCGGTTAAGCGTTGCTTGAGCGTCTGTAGTAACGCAGGGTTTGGCATCGTTTCGGCGTGTGCGTTATCGTTCATCGACAAGCAAAGAGGAAGTAGCAGTAAAGCTAGCGCTGGTGAAATACGCTTTTTAAACCATTGTTTTGGAGGCCAATTGACGTGCTCACTTAAGCTGATCAAGCGCCAAGATAGGCCTAGCAATAGTGCAATGCCAAGCAATTTAAACAATAGATTAAGGAGCGGGTTAATTAAGATTAGGTGGCTTGTTTCATCCGGTTTTACTGGGCCAGACCATTTTAATATGGTGCGCTTATAGCCATAACCTTTCCAGCTAGGCAAGCCAGGCCCCGTTTGTACCATGCTATTAGGATCTATCGCACTGAGATCTTCTTTTAGCCATTGCTTACGTGGCAGGTTTTTACGGTAAGATTTTGAAACGATCGTGCTGCTTATTTTTGAGCTAGGGGTTCTCATCGGCCGAGCAGCCTGAGTTGCGCCAGCGACTCTTTTCTCTTGCCTCATTTCAGGCTCTGCTAAATCCATTGCGTCTTCAGCGACTGCCATATCCCTTGCGCCAACATTGCCATCGTTAAAGCTATTGTATTCAACTCTGGGTTGGAAACGGTTTTCTAATTGTGGGTATAAGCCGCTGCGGATCGTATCAATCATGTAAGGCAGCATGAGTAGGGCCAATGCAAGCACACTAATCCAGCGGTAGGTCGACAGGCTACGTTTAAACCAGCTTTCTGGCAAAACACGCAGTAAAGCGATTACTCCCAGTAAGTTTAACCATATATAGCGGGGTGCATTGGGTTCATGCCAGGTTAACACGAGCGTGGCGAGTGCCAAACCTGCCCACAAAGGATTAAATAGGTAAGCAACGGCTAGTGTAATAATTAAAATCAAAAAGAAATCGAGTAGTGTCCATTGTTGTATCCAGCTGCGAGGAAGGTTATCCGTGCCTGACGTAGAGAATAAACGCCAGCCGGGCGGCAAGTGTAAAGTGGTTTCGACATGGTGTAAGTCGTGCTCCCAGCCACTGACTGGCGGGGTAGAGCGTTTGCCTGTAAAGCGGCTTTCAGCTAGCAATTTAATGGATTCCCTGCGAATCTCTACCCCCGATTTGCCCGTTGTATCCGCGGCCTTTTCGCGGGTAATGAATTGATCTTTGCCATCAATATTCACGCGTCCCAGCGCGAGTTCAGGGAGTACATTGAGGCGGGTTTGCTGGCGAATGGTGCCATTTAAGTGATCTTTAATTGTGTAGCCTTTACCATCGTAGTCAAGCCACATCTCTCGTTTGAGACGCAACTCATTTTGACCCACTTGGCTTACCCCGCGGTGCATTACATCTAGTGTGAGGGTTTCTGAAGGAGTGAGTAAATAAGCAGGGAGTGATTTCCAGCTGGCGGGTAATCGTGTCTGATTAGGATCAATGCTATTAGCACTGTGTACCTCAACTTGCCTGATTTTGTTATCAGCGGCTAGCACCCAAACTTCTTGCTGTGGCCAAGGGGCTTTGCTGGCGGGCAAGGTAAAGCGATTTGTATCTGAAAAAGCGCGCCCTGTGACTTCAATCGTCCATTCACCAGGGCGTAACTGTACTTGTAATGATTTATCTTGCTTGTTTTTGGTTGGTTCAAAGCGAGCAGGCAGCGGGCTATTAATACTGAGCGGGATAAAATCTTGTAAGAGAACGGGGGATAAATTGGCGTTGCGTTGCTTTCCTGAAACGCGCAGCTTAATCGATGTCACAACTTGGATAGGGTGGCTGTCAATAATTTTGCGGAATACTTGAATATCAAGATTATCTTCGCTAACCGTTTCGCTAAGACCTTGGGTAAGCCAAAGCTGCCCCTGTTGGTTAAATTGGGGGTGCTTGATTGGTTTATTGTTAACGTGCAGATTAACGAGGCCAGACTCAGGCGTTACCTTGAGTGATTTAGGGAGTTTACTCCAGCGAAACAAGCCCTGCAGTGTATGCGTGCCAGCGGCTAACCTGACATATGGCATGCCTTTTCGTGATTCAACCAACAATTCACCTTGCTGTGATTTCACATTTTGTGGCCAGTGTGCTGTGTCGCCGGGTAGGCGGACTAAGGTTTCATCAAACACCTGCCATTGCTGGCTAAACGTGCCGCCGCTGTTACTGAGTTGTAAATCCAGTTGCGATGGCCAACGACAGGCGCGTTGTTGACTGTTGTACTGGTAGGGGCAATGACGCGATTTTTCATCATGTAACACCCAGTCTACCCAGGGTTTAAGGGGGGCGGGTACTTGCTCTGTGGTGATTGGCGCGGAAAAAGCCGTGCTACTGAGTAGCAGGCTTAGCAACATGAACTGAATTAATCGCATAATAAAC
>JBMZDT010000072.1:0-8262 GCA_049614505.1 Leucothrix sp. | reverse complement strand
TGGTAGCACGCGCTGGATCGCAGTGGGCCCATTGTCTATTCAGATATCAGAAATTACCAAGATTAGCTTTATCCTGTATTTAGCAGGTTATCTAGTGCGTCATGGGAAAGACTTGGCTGAGTCAACATCATATCGGCCATTATTCATGCCGTTACTGGTGATTGTGGTTATCGATATCTTGCTTATCTTAGAGCCCGATTTTGGTAGCGTTATCATGATTACAGCAACAGGGCTTGCCTTATTGTTTCTGGGAGGCGTGAAGCTGCATCGCTTATGTTTCTTGCTGGTGGTCGCGATTATTGCGATGGCAGGTTTAGTCATGGCGGGCGGCTACCGTGTTGCTCGAGTTATTGCGTTTCTGAACCCTTGGGAGCATGCACAAGATAAAGGTTACCAAACTGTTCACTCATTAATGGGTATTGGTGACGGTGGTTGGCTAGGGGTTGGTCTAGGTGGCAGTGTGCAAAAATTGTTTTATTTGCCTGAGGCTCACAATGACTATGTCTTTGCGGTATTGGCAGAGGAATTTGGTTTTCTAGGCATTGTTATTACCTTAGCGTTGTTTGCTTGGTTGGTTCAGCGTGCCTTTGTTATTGGTTTTAATGCAGATAAAGCCAAGTTGCACTATGGCGCTTATGTCGCTTATGGCATTGGTTTTTGGATTGGCTTTCAAGTGCTGTTTCATATTGGAGTGAACTTGGCCATCCTGCCTCCTAAGGGCTTAACGTTGCCCTTTATCAGTTACGGTGGCAGCAGCTTGCTGAGTATTTTGATTGCCATGGCTTTGTTGATGAGAGTCCACCGTGACACTCAAATTGCTTTATTTGGTTTGTCAGACAAAGAATTGCTAAAAGAAAAACAGCGCAAGAATAACGTTGAGGCGCGTAAGAAGGCACCAACGGTTGTTGCTAAAAAATCACGTAAACGCAAAGCAGCAGCCAAGAAGCGCGCGACCTCCCGACGAACTGTAGGGGGTGCTAGCAATGCCTAAGCGACCCGTACTGATTACCGCAGGTGGAACAGGTGGTCATGTGTACCCTGGACTTGCAGTTGCTCGCGCTTTGGAAAAACAAGATATTCCCGTGGTCTGGATGGGCACACGCAAAGGATTAGAAGCTCGTGTGATCCCTGCTGCTGGTATAGAAATGGCGTGGTTGGAAGTGACAGGCTTACGTGGCAAGGGTGCATTAACGCTTATCTCAGCACCTTTTCGATTGCTTAAGGCCCTGTATCAATCGGTACGGATTATGCGCCAGCACCAGCCCGTTGCAATTTTAGGGATGGGGGGATTTGTTGCAGGCCCTGGCGGACTAGTTGCTGCGCTGATGGGAATTCCTGTTGTCATCCATGAGCAAAATGCAATTCCTGGATTAACGAATCGTTTACTGAGCAAATTTAGTAAAAAAGTACTGGAAGGTTTCCCCGGTAGTTTTACAAATGCCAAACACAAAACAGTGCCAACGGGTAATCCCGTTCGCCAAGACATTTCGGCATTGCCACTCGCGGCCCAACGTATGGCAGATTGCCAGTCTCGACGACTACGCCTGTTGATTATTGGTGGCAGTTTGGGTGCACAGGCGTTAAATGAAACGGTACCACGCGCACTGGCTGAACTGCCCGGTGAAATTCGTCCTGAGGTGCGTCACCAAGCAGGGCGTAATAAAGATGAGGCGACTAAGTTAGCTTATGAGGCAGCAGAGGTAACCGCTGCTGTGAGTGCTTTTATTGAAGACATGGCTGAGGCATATGGTTGGGCTGATTTAGTGATTTGTCGTTCTGGTGCGTTGACAATCGCAGAATTAGCATCAGCAGGCATGGCCTCGATCCTCGTACCTTACCCCTATGCGGTTGATGATCATCAGACGGCTAATGGTCTGTACTTGTCAGAGCAGGGTGCGGCGATATTGCTACCCCAAACTGAGCTGAGCGCAGCTACTTTAGCGGCGAATTTACACACGCTGATGTCCGAGCCAGCACAGCTAATTAGCATGGGCGAAAAAGCAAGGCAGCTTGCTAAACCTAATGCAACCGTAGAGGTTGCTGCAATTGTTGCAGGGTTAGCAAATTATACGTTCAACACTGAGGTTATCGCATGAAGCTAGCAAACGAACTGGCGCGAAGAAGAATAAAACAAATCCATTTTGTTGGCATTGGTGGCGCAGGCATGGGCGGCATTGCCGAAGTCATTGCTCATTTAGGGTATGCAGTGACAGGCTCTGACATTGCGCATTCAGCCATGACGGATCGGTTAAAAGATTTAGGGGCAATCATTACGATTGGGCATGCAGCCGAAAATATTGCTGGGGCTAATGTGGTTGTTACTTCATCGGCGGTGAATGCTGAAAACCCTGAGGTGGTTGCAGCAAGGGCCAATGGTATTCCCGTTGTGCCTCGTGCAGAGATGCTCGCTGAAATTATGCGTTTTAGTAATGGTATCGCCGTAGCAGGTACGCACGGAAAAACCACGACGACGAGCTTGGTAACAAGCTTATTAGCTGAAGGGGGGATGGACCCAACCTTTATTATTGGTGGCAAGCTAAATAGCACTGCGACCAATTCGCGTTTAGGCAGTGGCGAATACCTAGTTGCTGAGGCGGATGAAAGCGATGCGTCATTCCTCTTGCTGAAGCCAATGATTTCGATTGTCACCAATATTGATGCGGATCATTTGTCTACTTACGGTGGTGATTTTGAAAAGCTGAAAGCAACATTTGTCGAATTTCTGCACCACCTGCCATTTTATGGTCTGGCAGTGATGTGTGTTGATGATGAAAATGTCTGCGAGATTTTGCCAGAAATCGCTCGGACTATTGTGAGCTACGGTATTCATTATGATGCTGATGTCCGTGCAGTCGATATTCGTTATGAGGGCCCAAAGAGCTATTTCAATGTTGAACGCAAAGGCAAACCAACGTTGGCGATAGAGCTTAATATGCCTGGCGAGCACAATGTACAAAATGCTTTAGCTGCAATTGCGGTGGCTGCTGAAGTCGGTGTAAGTGATCAGGCGATTCAAAGTGGTCTGGCGCGTTTTCAGGGGGTAGGACGGCGTTTCCATTGTTACGGAGACTTAGCAACAGCGAATGGCAACATTTTGCTGGTTGATGACTACGGACATCATCCTACTGAGATGGCGGCAACAATTAATGCGGTGCGCACTGCTTGGCCGTCGCGTCGCGTGGTAACGTTGTTTCAACCGCATCGTTTTACCCGTACACGAGATCTGTTTGAGGATTTTGCAGCGGTGCTTTCTGAAACGGATGTGCTGTTATTGATGGATGTTTATGCTGCAAGTGAGGAGCCTATTCCTGGTGCGGATGGCCGCTCTTTAGCACGAGCCATTCGCAATCGAGGCAAGGTTGATCCTGTGTTTATTGCAGATAATAACGATATCCTAGAAAACTTAAGTCATCAGCTAAAAGATGATGATGTGCTACTCACATTAGGCGCTGGCAGCGTTGGCGCTATTTCTGCGGCACTGCCTGAACAGCTGAGTCTTGCTAAGGAGGAAGGTAACAATGTCTGATTTTGGCAAGGTGGCCGTGGTGCATGGTGGTTGGAGTGCTGAGCGCGAAGTATCACTCAACAGTGGTGCAGCGGTACTGGCAGGCCTTCAATCTCAAGGAGTTGATGCGCATGGCGTGGATGCCGATAGAGATTTGCTGACAACATTGAAAGAGCAGCAGTTTGACCGTGTGTTTAATATTCTGCATGGTCGTGGTGGTGAAGACGGTGTCTTGCAAGGTGCTTTGGATTTATTACAAATTCCGTATACAGGCTGTGGCTTGATGGCATCAGCAATCAGTATGGATAAGCTGATGACCAAGCGTATCTGGACAGGCAGTGGTCTAAAAACACCAATGTTTGCGGTACTGACTGACGACACTGATTTTGCAGCGGTTGTTGCAGAATACGGTTTGCCGCTGATGGTGAAGCCTGCTGATGAAGGTTCCAGTGTTGGTATGACCAAAGTGATGGAGCTTGAACAGTTACAGCCTGCGTATGAAAAGGCGAAACACTATAACTGCGCGGTATTTGCTGAGCAGTGGGTGACCGGTACAGAATATACAATTGCGATTGTGGGTGACGAGGCGTTGCCGATTATTCGTGTTGAAACCGATAGTGCGTTTTATGACTACGAAGCCAAATATGAGTCAGATGAGACGCGGTATTTTTGCCCTTGTGGTTTAGATGCCGAAGCTGAAACAGCTATGCAGCAATTCGCAAAAGCGGCCTTTGATGTACTAGGTGCATCAGGCTGGGGGCGTATTGATTTGATGCAGGATGAGCAAGGTGAAGCTTGGCTAATCGAATTAAATACAACGCCGGGAATGACAAGTCATTCCTTAGTCCCTAAAGCTGCGGCTGCCGCAGGGATGAGCTTTGGCGAATTAGTTGTGAAAATTTTGGAGGCATCAAAGTAAACTTATGGCTGGAGCTGTTGCAAAGAAGAAACGCCCACAGGCTACTCGACGGAAAACAGTCAAGCAGCCATTAAAGGTGCGTTGGAAACCTAGCATCAATATTAATTGGGCACGGATTCCAGCCGTTTTGCTGATGATCGCGCCTTTATTACTGGTTGCTGCGGCTTATTTTTGGATACAGCGTCCTGAGAATTTGACGATTACTTCTGTTGAGGTAACGGGGGATTTAAAATACCTAGATCAAGATAGTTTGCAGCCGATTATTGAACCTTATGTAGCTACTAATCTGTTTTTGTTAGAAGCTAAAGAGTTGGAAACAGAGTTAGAGTTTAATTCATGGATTTACTCTGCGTCGCTGACCAAGCTTTGGCCTGATAGGTTAAGAATTACCATTCACGAAGAAAGGCCAATTGCCTTTTGGGGAGATGACAGCATGCTCAATGAGTTCGGTGAAATCATTGATGCAGAGTTGCCAGAGAAAGCAGGCCAGTTACCGCGTTTGTTTAGCCCGGGTGATAATGGCCGCAATATGGTTGAGAACTATTTAAAAATACAGCAATGGACTAAAGATTTTCCGATGGAGATTCTTGAGTTTATTGAGGATTCGCGAGGCTCATGGCAGTTGAAACTGGCGAATGGTTTAACGGTGAACGTAGGACGCGTTCAGCAAGAAAGACGATTACGACGCTTTGTCGTTGGGTACAAACGTGAACTGATGGATCAGATTAAAAAAATCCACACAGTTGACTTGCGGTATACCAATGGTTTCGCAGTGAAATGGAAAAGTGCTTGGCAAATGAAGCAGGATGCCAAGAAGAACAAGGGGTAGTACGCGAAAATGTCACGTAAAGATGGAACAAATATGGTCGTGGCTTTGGATATCGGAACGTCCAAAGTGGTGGCGCTAATTGGCGAAATAGCACCGAGTGGTGAAGTTGAGATTGTAGGAATTGGCAAGAACCCTTCGCATGGGATGAAAAAAGGCGTTGTGGTTAATATTGATTCAACGATTGAGTCCATTAATCGCGCAGTTGAGGAAGCTGAGCTGATGGCGGGTGTCAATATCAACTCAGTTTATGCTGGAATTGCGGGCAGCCACATCAGTAGTCTTAACTCGCACGGTATTGTGGCGATTAAAGATAAGGAAGTGACAGAGGCGGATTTAGAGCGGGTAATGGATGCGGCAAGAGCTGTTGCTATTCCTGCGGATCAACGCATTTTGCATGTATTGCCACAGGAATATGTGATTGATGATCAGGACGGCATTCGTGATCCAGTTGGTATGGCGGGTGTGCGTTTGGAAGCTCGCGTGCATTTGGTGACTGGGGCGCAGAGCGCTGCGCAAAATATCATTAAGTGTGTTGAGCGCTGCGGTTTAGATGTGGATGACTTGATTCTTGAGCAAGTTGCTTCCAGCTACTCTGTGTTAGAAAACGATGAGAAAGAGCTTGGTGTGTGCCTCGTTGATATTGGTGGTGGAACCAGCGATATCGCGGTGTTTTTAAATGGCGCTATCCAACATACCGCCGTGATCCCGATTGCAGGGGATCAGGTGACGAATGATATTGCAGTGGCGGTACGAACCCCCACGCAGTTTGCTGAGCAATTGAAAATTCAGCACGGTAGTGCGTTGCGACAGTTGATTGCAGAAGAAGAGATTATTGAAGTGCCAGGTGTGGGGGAGCGTGAACCGCGTACGCTATCGACTCAGACACTGGCATCGGTGATTGAACCAAGGTATGAAGAATTGTTTTCATTGATCTTGGCAGAGCTACGACGCAGCGGCTATGCCGAGCGTGTGGGGGGGGGAATTGTCCTCACGGGTGGCTCATCAAAAATTCTAGGCGCAGTTGAGCTAGCTGAGGAGATTTTCCATATGCCAGTTCGCCTAGGTTCCCCACGTAAAGTGGGTGGTTTAAAAGGGGAAGTCGATAATCCAATCCATTCAACTGGGGTTGGTTTATTAATCTATGGTGCTCAGCAGATGAATGCAGGTACAGGCAGTGTATTTGTATCGGGCTCATCGATGAGTCTGTGGGAGCGGATGAAAGGTTGGTTTAACGGTAATTTGTAACGTTATGGCTTAGTTGTACAAAGCGTTGATCAACAAAAAAACGAATCTCAGGATTCGAAATTGTTACATTGAATTGATAGTAAAAAGTTAAGGAGAAAGGCATGTTTCAAATAATGGACACAGAAGGGCAAAATGCTGTCATCAAAGTGGTTGGTGTCGGTGGTGGAGGCGGAAACGCTGTCCAAAATATGGTGGATTCTGGAATCGAAGGTGTCGATTTCATTTGCGCCAATACAGACGCACAGGCGCTCGAAGGCTCAGGCGTTACTACCTTACTACAATTAGGTAACTCACTGACTAAAGGTCTAGGTGCGGGCGCTAACCCTGAGATTGGGCGCGAAGCGGCACTGGAAGATCGTGAGCGTATCAAAGAATTAATTTCTGGCACAGATATGCTGTTCATCACAGCAGGCATGGGTGGTGGAACGGGCACAGGTGCAGCCCCTGTCGTGGCCGAGCTGGCACGTGAACTAGGGATTTTAACCGTGGCTGTTGTCACGAAGCCTTTCCCATTTGAAGGGCCAAAGCGCATGCAGTCAGCAGAAGCAGGTATCGCTGAGCTAGGCAAAAGCGTTGATTCACTGATTACGATTCCCAATGCAAAGCTACTAACATCTTTGGGTAAGAACATTACGCTGCTTGATGCGTTTAAAGCGGCGAACAACGTGTTATTAGGTGCGGTTCAAGGTATTGCTGAGCTGATTACCCGCCCTGGTTTGATTAACGTTGACTTTGCAGACGTACGCACCGTAATGAACAGCATGGGCCTATCAATGATGGGTACAGGCAGTGCAAGTGGTGAAGAGCGTGCGACAAAAGCGGCTAAAGCAGCTATCTCTAGCCCGTTACTGGACGAGGTAAACTTAAACGGTGCTCGTGGTATTTTGGTTAATATCACGGCGGGTTTGGATATGGGCATCCACGAGTTTGAGGAAGTGGGTAGTGCAATTCGCGAATTTGCTTCTGACGAAGCAGTGGTCGTTGTGGGTACGGTTATCGACCCTGATATGACGGATGAGATTCGCGTAACGATTGTTGTAACGGGCCTAGATGGTGGAAATGCAGCGACGACTGCGGCAGCGGCGCCACAGCGCCCAGCAACCACTCGTTTACGACCAGTACAGTTAGAGCAGCCACAGCGTAAAGTGGCGGGTAGTGATGTGAATCCAGCACCTGCTGAAGAAGCAAAGCCCGCTAGCAGTGGTAAGAACTATCTGGATATCCCAGCGTTCTTACGTAATCAAGCGGACTAAGCCACAGACTTGAAACAACAACTATCAATTCTCTTTTTGCCGCTAGCAGCTTGTCTGCCAGCGGCATTTTTGGACTGAAGCATGTTCGGTATTGATATCGATGCAGATTGGTTGCTTGTATTTGGTTTTGTCTCAATTGCGACCTTTGTTTTATCGTTGCTGATTATTCCTGTCATTATTGTCCGTATTCCAGAGGACTACTTTACGCTTAGGAAAAGGGATAGTCATTGGCAAGGAAGAAGCCCTGTGTTTCGAGCCTGTATGGCAGTGCTCAAAAATGTCTTAGGGTTGGTTTTACTGGTCATGGGTATATTGATGTTGGTACTACCCGGCCAAGGCTTACTCACGATGTTGTTTGGGATTGCCTTGTTAGATTTTCCGGGAAAGTACGCATTGGAGCGACGAATGATTGCTTACCCTAAGGTGCTTAACTCAATTAATTGGATTCGTAAAAAAGCCAATAAGCCGCCACTATCGATTGACTAAGCTTAGTCCAAAAGAAAGTCATCGT
>JBMZDT010000071.1:0-8266 GCA_049614505.1 Leucothrix sp. | reverse complement strand
TCCGTTGCTGAGTAACCACGAACTTCATTACGTATGGCAAGATTATGGATGAAGGCGGCCAGTTTCTGTTCGGCTGTTTGAGGGCATTGAAACACTTGGACGATATTAATTTCTTTGCTCGATAGCCGCATTAGCTGGCGATGTAGCGGTGGAATGGTGGCAGACAAAGACACTAATTGTTCATAATCGAGTTGGCACAACACTGAATTGGTCAATGCAATGACGCTACTGATATAAACCTCAGGATAGATAGCATCTAAGCCAATAATTTCACCCGGAAGATGAAATCCAACGACATACTCTTCGCCTTCACTGTTGAGCCTAACTGATTTGTACATGCCCGACTTCACTGCGTAAAGCCTGTGAAACGGGTCATTTTGGCGAATCACAACATCATTCTGGTGATGCACTTTAGAGCTCTGAACCAGTTGTTCTAAGCGCTCAAGATCTTCTTTACCCACCCCCATTGGTAAACAAATATCGCGTAATAAGCATTGGCTGCATCTGTGTTTTGGCACGCTTTGCATGAGCCGATCCTTATGCGTGAACTAAAGGATCAGCCTACCCCAGGCCTCGTAAAAACAACAGCGATTATTTGCAAGGAAAACCTAGTGAGACATCAAAACAGGCACCTGAGAGGCGGGCTATGATGCACGTGATAGGTATTCAGAACCGAATACATAAAGCATTATCGGATGAAAAGCGTTTGGCTGTTTTGATCTAGATCAAGAAACAATCCTATTATTTATCAACTGCACCAAACCGCTGTGTACCCATCACCTCATTTAAATTAAGCGCTTAAAAGCCGATCAATTGATGCGTAATCCATTGCTGCTTCACTTAATCCAAAACTACCTGATTGAATATTTTGTTGCAGCGCTTTGATGGCAGCACCATAAGCCGCTCGCGCTAAAGTCGACCCTAGACTCACTCGCTTGACGCCAACTTCTGTCAAATTCTGAGTGGTAAAACCTTGCGTTCTCAAACCTACCACCACATTGACAGGTAAGTTAACTGCGGAGCATAAGGTGCCTAGGCTACCTAAATCTGTCACCTCTGGAGCATAAAGTACATCAGCACCATTCGCTTCAAAAGCTTGTAGACGTTTAATCGTGTCATCCAAATCGGGGCGACCATAAGAGAAATTCTCTGAGCGCGCTGTGAGTATAAAATGAGAATCGCGTGTGTGCGCTGCTTCTGCCGCCGCCTGAATGCGCTCAACAGCCAGTGAATATTCATAGATTGGCTGATTCGCATCACCAGTAAAATCTTCTATTGAAGCCCCTGCTAGGCCAGCATCCACACAGCGACTGATGGCTTTTGCCACTGCTTCAGGGTCATCTGCACCGCCATTTTCCAAATCAACCGTAACCGGTAATTCTGTTAATGTTTGGATTTCAACAGCTTGTTGCAGCATTTGTTCAATGCTAACACTCCCCTCACGTTGCCCTAGGCTAAAAGCAAACCCTAAACTGGTTGTAGCCAAGGCCTGATAGCCTAACGCTTTGAACATCATGGCACTACCCAAATCCCAAGGGTTAGGCAATACCAATAAATCAGGTGAATGATGAAGTGTTCGAAAATCTGCACTCAAAGACATTTTATCTCCTTTGCAACCAATTATTTGCTCAAGTCTTCATGATGGTGCTAGCCCAATATCAAACAGCCATTGCACTTTACGATCAGTCTTCAGAAGCTCCTGCAAAAACCTCAATAAAACAGGCTCCAACAATCAAAACCGCACCACACCATGCCACCAGTGACATCGCTTCCTCAGGTAAGAAAATACTCGCCGTAATCACCGCCAACAACACTTCAGACATCATCAACAATCCTACACGCCCCGGAAATAGGAACTTCTGCGCCCAGAAAATAAACCACACCGATGGCAAAATAATCAGTAGCGATATTAACAAGGATAACGGAAGTGCTGCTAGCACAGCAGGCATATAGGGAATATCAACATTCCCCATTATCAAGCCAATCGCAACGGCGCACACAGAGGTAAACATAAACTGAAACATCGTCATTCCGGGTAAAGGCACGGTGTCGTAACGTTTAATGACCGCGGCACCAATGGCCCAGAATAAACCAGCAAGGAGAGCAAATAAATCACCAATATTCAACGGCACAGAGCCACCACCCGACACTAGCAATCCAAGCCCTGCTAAACCAACCGTTATGGCGACCCAACGCTGCCAAGTGGCTTTCTCACCCAGCCAGAAAATTCCAATTAAGGTAGCCCAAGCAGGCGTTAGGTAAAACAGTAAGGTCGCACGAACGACAGAGGAATAAATCAGCCCAGACGTATAGAGTGCCATTCCCAGCCCCGTCAGCAAGCCAATTAACACACTCCGCCAAAACTGCTCACGGTGCTGTTTCCACTGCCACAAGACAAGTGGCAACAACAGCAATGCTGCAGGGAAATTCAATAATGCAATCGCCCAACCACCGGAGATACCTTGCGTTTCCAAATAGCGCAGCGGTACCCAATACATTCCCCAAAATGAAGCAATAAGGAAAACTAAAACAGAGGTGATTCCCTCACTTGGGTTGGCTATATAAGCTTTGAATCGGTATACCATCTAACTGTCTCTTTCTTAGCTACAGAGGCCATTGATTTTGGCATATTGTAATAAAATAATAGTCTTCGCATCACGGATTTCACCCGATGCAATCATGCCAAACGCTTTGTCAAAATCTAGCTCAAGCACTTCGATGTTTTCGTGTTCATCAGCCACACCACCGCCCTCTCCAACCTTCATTGCAGCAGAATATTCAGCGATAAAAAAGTGGAGTATTTCTGTTACCGAACCCGGTGACATATACATTTCAAACAGTTTTTCTACCTTATCAAGCTTGTAACCCGTCTCTTCTTCGGTTTCCTTGCGAATGCAGTCCTCAGGGTTATCCTCGTCTAATAAGCCCGCACAAGCTTCAATCATCATGCCATCAAGATTATCATTCACATACGTCGGCATACGGAATTGGCGCGTCAAAACCACTGTCTTTTTTTCGCTGTTATAAAGCAATATGGCTGCCCCATTACCACGATCATAAGCCTCTCGCTCCTGATGCTCCCAGTCACTGTCCTTGTTTTGATATTCAAAGGAATATTTATTCAGGGTGTACCAATTCTCTGACAGCACCGTCTTCTTGATATTTCTGATTTTCTTGCTCATACACTCGAACACGCCAACGCTTAAATCTACATAGCGACTCTACTACTAAATAACTGGGCATACACGATTTTGTTATTGAAACCAAAGATTTTGCACGACCTACTTTCCCTCAAACATAATACGTGTCGCGTCATCTGCTGGGTAATATTGCTCTATGACTAACTCTTGGGCTGTGATGTCAATCGGCGTGCCAAACGAGGTCAGTGTGCTGAAAAACTTCATCTTTAAACCTGCGAGTTCAAAATCCACATAAACCATAGGATCGGGTTGCTGTTGCAGGTTAATTTGTCGCCAGTCTTGGGGCGTATCGGGATAGGAAAATAACTTCTCTAGTAACGCAGCATGACGCTCTGGATTGGCTATTTTTTCTTGGTGTAGCCGTTGAATCGTCACACTGGCCACTTCTTCCCAATTGCGAATAAATTGCCGTAGGCTGTTAGGATCAAACAGCATTTCCATGATGTTCTCTGACTCAACAAACTCAGGGCACAAACTTTTTATTTGCTCAGAAAATCGCTGGTATCCCTGATTACTCATCACGACATTCCAGTCCCAATCTAGCACCATCGCAGGATAGGGTTCTTGCCGTTTCAACATACTGGTTAGCGCATATTGCAAGTGCTGCATTTTATCTTGCTGAAGTGGTGTGCGGTCATAATGCTCAGCGAAGCCTGCGTAGGTAAGCAGCTTGTTACGGTGGCGTAGTGGGATATCCAAGGCATCTGAAAGCAGTAGCACCATGTCCTTACTAGGCTTTGCTCGTGCCGTTTCTAAAAAGCTGATGTGCCGACTGCTTACGCCAGCCTCCAGCGAGAGGTCTAACTGACTTAAGCCTTTTTGCTTTCGCCAAAAACGCAGTTGTTCGCAAAACATATCCATTTCAAAAGCCCTCTAGCTACCGTGACCAACCATCATAACCTAAGCCCACCTGTAACAAACTTACCTCTGGGGTAATTGTGAGGATTACCCATGAATGCAACACTTAACTCATTATTTTTAAACGGAGTGATCCCATGAACCTTAAAATGTCTCTTGTATTATGCTGGCTTGTGATTGTTGCCATTTCAGTCTACGCAGTCGCAACCCTTGGCATAAATTGGCCACAATACTTCTTTGGCGATATGCTAAACAACGGCTGGCGCATGCAGTTTAATGTCGACTTGGTTATTCACCTGCTGCTACTTTGCTTTTGGGTGATATGGCGTGAAGAGTCACGCGCTACAGGCATTATTTGCGCGCTACTGTTCTCTCTTGGCGGGCTATTCACACTATTGTACTTATTGCACCGACTGCATAAAGCGAATGGGAGTATTAAAGGGCTGCTGCTTGGGCGGCATGTTACCCCGGCTCCACTTCAAAGCCCATGATGCATCAGGGCTTGGGTAGCTAGATGTCAGTTTAACATAGCATTTTTGGGGCCATCAATAAGCCCCATTACCCTGCTCTAGCCTCAGATCATCTTCATCAGAATGGTGCTCAGTCAAAACACGTCGCGCATTGTGAGCAAGCACTAGTGTATCCACACCCAACGCCACAAACTGCACTCCGACGGATTCATAATGCTGCGCGGTTGCTTTATTGGTAGCAAGCGTACCTGCCGCTTTGCCAGCACTGCGAATTTTACGAATCGCCTCTTCAATCGCCGCTTTCACCTCTGGATGTGCTGGATTATTCAAATGCCCCATTGATGCGGCAAGATCAGCAGGACCAATAAATACGCCATCCAAGCGCTCGACCGCCAGTATTGCCTCTAGATTCTCCAATCCCCGCGCCGATTCAACCTGTATCATCAGACACAGCTCGTTATCTACCACATCGAAATAATCATCGACCATATTCCATTTAGCTGCCCTCGCCAGTGCCGTCCCCACACCACGGATTCCCTCTGGCGGATACATAACGGCTCGTGCTAATTCTGCGGCCTGTTCTGCGGTTTCTACTTGTGGAATTAGAATACTTTGCGCACCAATATCAAGCACCTGCTTGATCTTTGCGACATCACCATCGACCAATCGCACCACCGGATGACTTGGGCTTCCATCGATTACCTGTAACTGCATTAACATCGAAGACAAGTCATTAGGTGCGTGCTCACCATCAATCAATAACCAGTCATAGCCTGTGTGGGCGAGTAAATCAGCGGAAAGTGGATTAGCCAAGCCTAACCAGAAGCCATACTGCTGTTTTCCAGCCTTTAGGGCACGCTTAAAAGGGTTTATTGGTGTCTTCATTTTATCTCTGCCATGCAATAGGGAATGTCTTTTTTATACAGATTAACGTGCCTAATAGACTCTCAATAATCATAGCAAATCGTACAAAATAGAGCGGGCCTTTTTATTACCACTGTTGGCAAAGTAAAAACACTTAATCTGGTGGGCGAATCATAGACATTAGCAAACCACCAACCAGTGCAAACGTACTAAAAAATAATACCGCCCAACTCCAGTTATGCTGATGATATTCAATCAGTTGGCTCAATAAAATAGGCCCCAAGACTTGCCCAGTCGTTGCTCCTTGAAATACCAACGCAACACTAGGGCCAACTTGGACTGGCGTGGTGGTATAGGTCGGTGCCACAGTCATCGCAACAGTCGGTACCGCGCCACTACAGGTTATGAATGTAAAAAAGCAGAGATATTGCAGCCAGAATGGCAACCCAATCACAAACGATAATCCACCAAGTAGCGCAGGTACAACAAACCCAATGAGTAGCAAATTGCGTGTTGGGTAACCACGTTTCACTAATAAACCACTACTGATATTTCCAATGATGGTGCCAAACATCGCTAGCGCTAACCAGTAGGCACCGCTACGTAAACTAATACCATGGGTTTCAAACCAAAACGTCGGGGCAAAAGACGTTGCTGCAAGATATGCACAGGAAAAACATGCCAAACTTAGTGCTAATAACCATGAGTTACGATGAAACAAGCCACGAAACTCTGCGTAGCTAATACTCGTTTCACGATCACTCGCCCGGCCAATGTTATACAGTGCGACGCCAAGCACTAGCATCCACATCAAAGCTAAAGCGCCAGTAGCCTGCCAGACTAAACGCCACCCTGAAAGATCGACTAACAGTGGCGATAGCAGTAGCATTAAAATAACACCCACGGGCAACCATATTGACCACAACGTTATCGCAAGGGGACGATCTTTGGTTAACACCACTTTAGCAATCAATGCTGGCCCAGTGACGGCGATCATAACGAATCCCAAACTCTCAGTGGCCCGTCCTAATAGTAACGTTCTGAATTCATCAGCAGAGGCGCTCACTAAGCCACCAACGCCCATGAGCAATAAGGCTAATACAGCAAGCCGATAATTGCCTACTTTGCTCGCTAGCACCGACATGAGCAAGCACAGGAACATCGCAGCAAAGCTAAAGCCCGACACAACCCATCCAACGTGTGCCAGACTCAACCCCAACTCCTGCTGAATTAAAGGAATCACAGGAGCCACTTTACCAATATTGGTGGCCGCAGTGACGCCTGCTAGCACCACTACAACCACTAGCCACCAGTGGGTTTTAGCTGTTATTGGTGCAGATATTGGACTAGGCATTTTTTGAAACCCCATTAATCAAACTAACCACTCCCTAGCTACCTCCTGAAGTCAAAGATACTACCTACTTTGGCCAAAATCCCTTTTCTTAATTTTTGCCATTCTCCCATCCTTGTGATGAAAGACTAAACCCTCAATATCTTTGCTCTGTAGCCATTCCTTTAATGTCAAAAGTTCTCTTGGAGCATCTGAATACACCTCAGCATCACTGTGTTTTAGTAATGTGTGCGTTTCATATTTCTCGGGATTACCTTGTACCTTCGGGCCAAGTAATTCATATGTGCCATCAGGCATACCACTTTCAAAAGCCTCTGCGTGCCATCGATCTTCATTAGACTCGAAGTTGACTGGAACCCAACCAACAGTCTTACCCGTTTTGTCATCAAAATCGGCTAAAATAAAACCTTCTGGTTTATTTTTACCTTTTTTAACCTCTCTTCGCTTAAGTAATTTACCGTCGTCTATAAGGCAGCATGTGCCATCATATTTTCTCGTTGCAACGCCTTCACCAGAAAATACCCAAGAACAATCAGGATGCTCTTCCGCCATTATCTCTTTCATGTTCTCAGGGTTACGCTTGAATATGGTAGGAGTCTTTTTCACCTTACTTCCTCTTATTTAAATTAGTTGATCTTGCGGATTTTAGTCACAAGTGCGCTACATTGAAAAAGATGGGCCAGTGAGTACACTCATTGGCCGACCAAACATAATGTGAGACACGATACCAGATCCACGCTTATAAAGAGCTGGATTCTCTCCGCACTAGACGAGGCGACACTAAAACAGCGAAGGGTTTGGCAACACAAAACAGCGAATCATTTCAGCCAAAGGCTGAGTGAGCAAATTGTGTTGCCAGACCCGAAGCGGCCTTGTCAAAGCGCGGTAAGGCTATCGACAATTGGAATAACAGCTATGCGTTATTGATTGATGCAGGCTTGTATCTGTCTGCTAACATGAGCCTATCAATAGTCAACGCTAGGCAATCGCTATGACACAAGATCTAACGGAAAAGAAACATTTCAAACAAGCCACAAAAAAAGGCGAATTTGTTCGCACAGACTCTGGCTTTCGTAATTGGATAACAATCGACGGCTCTCCTGGGCCAACAGGTATCGGTGGCTTCAAGGCAGAAAAGAATCGCTATCATTTATACCTCTCTTGGGCCTGCCCATGGGCTAATCGCACACAGATTTTCCGCAGCCTGAAAGGGCTTGAAGACTACATCACAATGGATTTTGTACACCCTTTAATGGGCCCTGATAGCTGGCATTTTGGCGAATACCCCAACTCCACCCCAGATTCTCAGCATAATGTCACATTGATGAAAGCGCTCTATCACATCGCAGACCCTGAGTTTAATGGCGTAGTCACCGTGCCTGTCTTGTGGGACAAGCAAAATAACACCATTGTGAATAACGAATCCTCTGAAATCATTCGCATGTTTAATTCAGCATTTAACCACCTGACAGGCAATCAGCGTGACTTTTACCCTGAACACTTGCGATCAGAAATAGATGAGG
>JBMZDT010000070.1:0-8286 GCA_049614505.1 Leucothrix sp. | reverse complement strand
TTGGGGCCCATAGCTCAGTTGGTTAGAGCAGCGGACTCATAATCCGTTGGTCGAAGGTTCGAGTCCTTCTGGGCCCACCACACAGTAAAAAATGAATGAATCAAAGCCCCTAATAGTCTTCTATCAGGGGCTTTTTTATTTATTGTTGATATTGCAGGTCTGTAAAGGTAGCTAATCATTGCTTTTCGCTTAAATTTAGGTCATTATTGATGTATAAAAAATAGCCGCTAGAGATGCGCTTTAGCAGTATTTGTTTACACGTCCCCGCGCCCAATAAATGACCAACAAATATAAATGTATTGCATCGATATGCCTGTCGGCATGTTTAGCACTGTGTGGCTACCCACTCACAGTGATTCAAGGCATGCAGCTAGAACACTCACATCTACTTTTTTTTGCATTTGCGGCAGCATCATTACTGATGGTTGTTCTAATGGCACGCCAAGCTGATCGCTGGCGAAAGAAAACCCCTGAGCTATTGATTTATGGGCTAACGGCGGGTGTATCGACTGTATTACTGCATTATTCATTTTTGCTTGGTAGGCCAGTTGCAGTAGTAGCAACGTTTAGTACAGCCGTTGTTGTTGCGCTGTTTTTAGACCGATTAGGGAAAGGAGAGAACCTAGTTGCTATTGAGTTTTCGATGATTTTGTCATTGCTGATGTTAGCCATTTCAACGTTATTTATTCTGAGTGAGTTTTTGGTCGGTCAATGGTGGCCGTTGTTAGCCATTTTAGCAGGCATCGGTTTTTATCGTTTATCACTACTAGGTCGTGCACAAGATGATATTCCTGTGTTGAGTCGGGTCGCTGCGCTATTCGTTGTAAGTACATGGTTGGTAGGGATGGTGTTAATTTTCTCGCCCCACTCAACTACCTTCCCAGAAGAGAATGCAACGGTTTACAGCGCGCTCTACGGCTTGCTCATACTCGTGCCGATTATGGTGTCATTAGTTTTTATATTAATGAATCAAAACAGACAGACATTGCTTCTCTGGTTGGCGCTGTTACTCAGTGTGAATTTCATCAGCATGTTATTTGATTTAAAAATGACAGTGGTTCAAAGCCTTTGGTTACTGGCGTTAATAATGTTGGCTCAAGGCATTCAGTTTATTGGATGGAGGGCCTTGGCGGGTGTGGAGGTTGACAAGAAATAAGCTGGATTTAGATCTTGTCTGAAAAATACTCAATCAATGTGTTTAATTTGTGTTCATTATGATGCTATCATAATCCCAGTAGACCATCTTTTGCCCAGTTTCTCCCGCTGGGAAAAATTGAACCAATCTGACTTAAATGGCCATTTCTATGTTTCTAACGCCAGTTGTTAACATGCTACAAACTATTGTTAATAAAAAAGCGGATAAGCTCACTCACGAGGTTAGTGATTGGGGTGAATTAGAAGCTGCTTATGAAAATCAGCAGTCTGTTATCGGCTATGTCGATCATCAGGTGCAGAAAGGTTATATGGTTCGATTTGGCGATGTGCTTGGTTTTGCTCCGAGGTATCAGTTTGACCTGTGTGAATATGATGACGTACCTAATACATTTTTAAACACCCCTATTGAGTTTAGTATCTTAAAGCTGGAAGTAGAGACAGAGCAGTTAATCGTGTCGCGGATTGAAGTGGTGCAAAAAAAGTACGCTGATGTACTCGCACAATATAAAAAAGGGGATACGGCAACGGGTACTGTGACGGCGGTCATGGACAAATTGGTGACGGTTGATTTAGCCGGGCTTACTTGCCTAGTGTCACGCAGTGAAGTGAGCTGGGAGCCTTTTAACGAGACGACGGAGGTAATAACCGTTGGTGATGTTGTTGCTGTTAAATTGCTTAGGGTAGTGCCAAGCAAGGCTTACATTACAGCTAGCATAAAACAGCTGGATAATAGCTGTTGGGAAAATTTTATTAGGGATCATGAAATAGGCAGCGAGGTCAATGTTACGATTAGTAATGTGACTGACTTCGGCTATTTTGTAACCTATAATAATATGCTATCCGGGATACTCCATTGGTCTGAGTTGAGCTGGCGGCCCAAGAGCAAGCAAAAAGCAATGTGCTATGAGCGTGGCGATTGTTTGCAGGTCAAAGTAAGCGCCCTTGATTTTGCAAAGCAGCAGGTATCGTTTAGCCTAAAAGCCATGAAGGCTAACCCAGTTAATCAAGTATTTGAAAATTATAAACTGGGTGATTCAATTACCGGTGTCATACGTTCACGAACGGACTTTGGTTTGTTCATTGAGATTGCTGAAAACTTTAATGGTTTGCTGCATTTTTCAAACCTGTCTTGGTTTACTAATTCCAAAAATAATTTGGTTAATTTTCGAGCGGGTGCAACAGTTCACTGCAAAATTATCGAGGCAGATGAAGCGAATGGACGTGTTGGTTTAGGGCTAAAACAACTCGCAGCTAACCCATTTAGTGAGCACCCATCACTGCAAAGTCAGCGTAAGTCTACTGAATTCCCAAGGCCTGTTAGCATTGCTGTCAGCTCTTTTTTCCAAGCTAACTGTCACAATCAAATCGTTGCACAACTGAATGATATTAAGCATAAAATGCGCCAGCACATTGATTTGAGTATTGAAAATATCTTTTTTGATGAAGAGCCTATCAATCTGCCCGATATTTTGGTTGTTCTGTTGAGCGCAGATTATTTTGAATCAGACTTGTTTGAATCATTAAGAATATTGCTAAATACTGCAGGCGATACTAAACCAATTATCATTCCAATTGTCGCAGATAGTATCGAGAACTGTGAAGAAAACTTTCTGACGGAAATGGCCTGTTTACCTGCGGATAAAAAACCGCTGCAACAGTGGCGTGTAAAAAGTGCGTATTGGTCTAGTATTAATAAGTCACTGATTAAATCCATACGCTATGCGGGTGGCCTTAAATAAGTAAACGTATTGGGTCAATGAACAATTCGGCGATATCGGTATACTACACTGTGTACCTATCGAGTTTGTGTCACACACCGAGTGTTTTGAGCATACTAACGGCTGAGTCTTTAGGATGAGCGAGCTTGGTGCTTCAGTTTTGAATGTGTAATAATTCATAGGAACTTTGATTATTGGGCTTAGCATAGGCAATAATAAAAACAATAATAGCCCCCATTAAATAAAAACGAATGAGATCCTTATGAGCCTTCAAAAAATTCGCAAAGCCGTTATACCCGTTGCTGGTTTAGGCACAAGAATGCTACCCGCGACGAAAGCGATCCCCAAAGAAATGTTGCCTATTGTTGATAAGCCGATGATTCAGTACATCGTTAACGAATGTATTGCGGCGGGTATCAAAGAAATCGTTTTAGTGACCCACTCTAGTAAGAACTCCATTGAAAACCATTTTGATACCAGCTACGAGCTAGAAGCCACGTTAGAAAAGCGGGTTAAGCGCCAGTTGTTAGATGAAGTACGTTCGATCTGTCCCGTTGATGTCACCATTATGCACGTACGTCAAGGTGTCGCTAAAGGCCTAGGCCACGCGGTACTCTGCGCTGAGCCCCTGATTGGTGATGAGCCTTTTGTCGTTGTATTGCCTGATGTGATTATCGATGATTATCACAGTGATTTGGAAACTGAAAATCTAGCGGAAATGATTCGGCTATTTGAGCGGGACGGTGAAAGTCAGATCTTGGTTGAGCCTGTGCCAATGGAGTTGGTGAGTGGGTATGGCGTCGCCGATGTGAATGGCCATGAATTAGCACCGGGCACTTCCGCCCCAATGACTAAGGTGGTGGAGAAACCGCCAGTCGATGAGGCACCGTCTAATCTTGCAGTGGTTGGCCGTTATGTTTTAAGTAACAAGATATGGGATCTGCTTAGACATACCCCCGTCGGTGCTGGTGATGAAATTCAGCTCACTGATGCAATCGCCATGCTAATGAAGCAAGAAGCGGTCAACGCTTTCAATATTACGGGTAAGAGCCATGACTGTGGTTCTAAATTGAGCTATTTATTAGCGAATGTAGAATATGGACTGCGTCATGCAGGCATTGGCGATCGCTTTCGCCAAGCACTCACCGAAATAAAACTATAACGTTCTTTTTTTATACAGGTTGGGTGGGCATAATACTCAGATAATTTTAATAAATGTTGACTGACTATGCCTACTGATCTCCGTCTGGAACAGCTAACCCACTGGGTTCATCAAACCAAACCTACTGCAAGCTTAGCGCCTGCTTCTGCTGATGCTAGCTTTCGGCGTTACTTTCGAGTGACCGAAGAGCAGCAGAGTTGGATTACAATGGATGCACCGCCGGATAAAGAAGCGCTAAAGCCTTTTATTGATGTTGGTGAAAGGCTGGTGGCAGCATCAGTTAATGCACCCGCAATTTATCAAAGCGACCTTGCTCAAGGCTTTCTATTAATGGACGATCTTGGGAATCGCCCCTATTTGTCTGAGTTAACCAACGATACTGCCGACTCACTATACGCTGATGCGCTGAGCGCGCTTGTGAAGATACAAGGGGCTACCACCACAGGGTTACCTTGTTACGATGAAGTGCTGCTAAATGATGAACTGAGCTTAATGCCGGCATGGTTTTTACAGCAGCATTTAGGTATCGAGTTATCAGATTCTGAGGTTAGCTCATTAGACGATTTGTTTGCGTTCTTGGTTAAATCAGCACTAGAGCAGCCTCAGGTGTTTGTTCATCGAGACTACCACTCCCGCAATCTTATGATCACTAACGAGAACAACCCTGGTGTCATTGATTATCAGGATGCGGTCTTGGGGCCGGTCGCTTATGATCTTGTGTCACTCCTACGTGATTGCTATATCGCTTGGCCTGAACACAAAGTGGTGCAGTGGGTAAATGATTTTCGTTTAATGGCGATAGAGGCTGGCACATTATCAGCATCTGTTAGCCAGCCACAACTGCTGCGTTGGTTTGACTTAATTGGCTTGCAGCGGCATATTAAAGTGTTGGGTATTTTTGCTAGGTTAAGTCATAGAGATGGCAAGGCATCCTACCTCAAAGATTTACCTTTGACGCTGAGCTATGTATTAGCGGTTGCTGGGCGCTATGATGAAACAAAGCCATTAGTTTCATTATTTACTAAGTATGATATTCCTGAGCGCATTGGCACCGTTGAGCTTGTCGCGTGAAGGCCATGATCTTAGCGGCGGGTTTAGGAACCCGCATGCGTCCTCTAACTAATCACCTTCCCAAACCTTTGTTATCGGTTGGTGGCAAACCGTTAATTGTTTGGCACTTAGAGCGCTTGCAGCGTAATGGTTTTAGAGACATTGTAATTAATATCGCTTGGTTGGGGTATAAGATCCCCGAAATGCTGGGTAATGGCGAGCAGTTTGGCGTAAGCATTCACTACTCCGATGAGCAAGATGAGCCCGCCCTTGAAACAGCAGGTGGGGTAATCAAAGCACTGCCATTATTAGGTGATGAGCCGTTTTTAGTGATCAGCAGTGACATCTGGTGTGATTTTGAATTTGCCCCCATTTCACCGCTAAAAAATGACGATCTCAGTCACATTGTACTGGTCGATAATCCAAAACATCACCCCAAAGGCGATTTTTCATTAGAGGGTAGCCGTGTCTATGGCTCAGGTGCCTCCCAACTCACCTACGGGGGCATTGCTTACTTTCATCCAGCATTATTTGCAAAACGTCCGTATGGTTCCAGCGCGTTAGCCCCCATTATGCGTGAAGCAATGCAAGCGGGCAGAGTGAGCGGGGAGCACCATCGTGGTGTTTGGCAAGATATTGGTACCCCCGAACGACTAGCTGCGTTTGATCGTGACTTAAAACTGCTGAACCAATCCTTCAGCTTGTAAATCGGCATGGTAGGAAGAACGCACCATTGGGCCACTCGCAACATGCGTAAAGCCCATTTCATAGCCAATGATCTCTAACTGTTTGAACTCATCTGGCGTAACAAAACGTTCTACCGCTAAATGATCTAGGCTAGGCTGTAGGTACTGGCCTAGCGTTAGCATATTACAGCCGTGATCCAATAGATCCTGCATAACCGCTTGCACTTCTTCTAAGCTTTCGCCTAAACCCAGCATTAAACCTGATTTTGTTGGGATATCAGGGTACATGCCTTTAAATCGTTTGATCAGGTCTAATGACCACTGATAATCAGAGCCGGGCCGGGCTTTTTTGTATAAGCGTGGAATGGTTTCTAGGTTGTGGTTGAATACATCCGGCGGGGAATCATTCATGATTTCTAAGGCAACATCCATGCGGCCACGAAAATCAGGTGTCAGGATTTCGATATTGATTCCCGGATTGAGCTCTCGCGTTTTGCGAATACATTCAACGAAATGACCTGCGCCGCCATCACGCAAATCATCCCGGTCAACCGACGTAATCACCACATAGCGCAGCCCCATGGCACGAATAGTCTCTGCCATGTTGATGGGTTCGTCTTGGTCTAGTGGGTCAGGTCTACCATGCGCGACGTCACAAAAAGGGCAGCGGCGAGTGCAGATAGCCCCCATTATCATGAAAGTGGCTGTGCCTTTAGTAAAGCACTCACCAAGGTTGGGGCAGGCGGCTTCTTCGCAGACTGTATTGAGTTTTTGATCGCGAAGAATGCTTTTAAGACGCTTAACCTCAGGCGTAGTAGGCGCTTTTGCCCGAATCCACGAAGGCTTGCGTTTAATTTCAGTGCTAGGGACTACCTTAATAGGGATGCGTGCGACTTTTTCCGCACCGCGAAGCTTAACGCCTTGGGTCACTTTCGATGTATTTTCACTCATGAGCCTGCCTTCAGATCATTGCATTACTTAAGGCGCGAGTATAACAACAATTTTGAAGAAGCAGGCTGAAATACCCTGTCTGAGTGATGAGTATTTCTATAGGGCGGGCCACTATTTACTGACAACACGAACAATTGAGCCGCGGCGATTTAGCGCGTCAGCCAGTGCACAATCTGCTTTATCAACATCTGTATAATGATAGTGATCACCATGCTTGATGTTTGCGATGCGCTTTAGAGGCGCAGGCTTTCTCAAGGGCTTTTGCTGTGGCTTAGTTAATGCTGCTGCGGTTGCGTGGTGATGTTTTGTTGAAATAACGCGTGTAATAGGACGATTGCTGCGGTTTAAGGCATCGGTTAATTCGCAGTCAATCGCCTCAACCTTATTTTTATGACCATGGCCTGCATGCATGTTGTGTACTGTGCGCTGCACAATCTTAGACTGAGCGGGTGGCAATGCTGGCTTAGCATTGATAGGGATACGCTTTGCTATCTTAGGCTGTACAGCAGGTAAGGTAGGCTGCACTTTTGGTTGTATGCGCTGTACATAAGCTGGTAATTTTCTTGGGGCTGAGGTCAGTGGGGGCTTGTTGGCGTAATGGCTTTGCTTTTTAGTCGCGGATATACTCGCTGCTGACTGTCTCTGTGTCGGAGCATTCACCAACCGTGGTTGTGTGGTAGGTGCTTGTACATAAGCCGAACGTCTGTAGCTTAGTGGCGTGGTTACACTACTGCTACCGGCGGGAGTGTTTTCAAGTGCGGCAGCTTCACCTGCGGCAAAACCGCGACGGTAGCCTGCATCCAAGCAATCTTTACAGTTGGCCAGCCGAGGCGTTGGCTTTGAGGTGGCGCGATCCTCCGAGCCATCAGAACCTGCATATGTTGTAGTAGCCATAACAGGCATGCAACTGATAAATAAAACAGTAATTAATGATTTCATAGATACCTTTCCAATCGATTATTGTTTAGTTTATTAAGCCTAATGGCGTAACACTGACATTGGTTGCTACAATACGATGTGACCTTGAGTGGTCGTTATGCAAAAAAGAACCGGATTAACATTTCTTAAGATGAATGGTCATAAAAGACTTTCAGGTGAACCTATGTCAGACAACAATGGAACCACGCATTTCGGTTATGAAAATGTGGGAGTAGAAGAAAAAGCAGGTAAAGTGGGAGAAGTTTTTCACTCAGTTGCTAGTAAATACGACATTATGAATGACCTTATGTCGGGAGGCGTGCATCGCCTGTGGAAACGCTACACTATTAATAAATCAGGTGTAAAAAAAGGCGACACTGTTTTGGATTTGGCAGGTGGTACGGGAGATTTGGCTGCTAAGTTCACCCGCATTGTCGGCCCAACGGGTAAAGTCATCCTATCGGATATCAATACGTCAATGTTAGAGCAGGGCCGCGAGCGTCTGACTAATATGGGCATTGCTGGCAATATTGAATACATTCAAGCGGACGCTGAAGCATTGCCATTTGATGATAATCAATTTGATTTGGTAACAATGGCGTTTGGTTTAAGAAATGTTACCCATAAAGAAAATGCGCTGCGTTCT
>JBMZDT010000069.1:0-8316 GCA_049614505.1 Leucothrix sp. | reverse complement strand
AAACAGCGGTTGGCGCTTTATCAATATGGGCAAAACACGTTGGCATTTATCCCGCGACACTGTCAGGGATTGAAAGAGCGGGTGATGCTAAGTTAAGCGCCGCAACTAGAGCGCTGGCAGCGGCTAACTACTCGCCAAGCCCTGAAGCATGGAACGGCAGCAGCCTGCATCAAGCCGTCGCAAATTACGGTCTGAGATCACAGTCAGCTTCCGTGAAAGCCAGTGCCCTAAGTCCGCTGCATCCTGTATCGTCATAGAGGCATCTGGTGAGTTTTAAATAGCTCATCTGGTGCAAACGCATCAACACGAATGGCGTTAAGCATGGCGGTGCGGGATTGCCTCAATAGCTCAACTTCTTCAGCTGTCATAAGGCCGCTTTCCAGCGCTTCATTCATGCGTTCCTCTTCATGCTGGGTTGTTAATCGACCGTCTTTTGTTAGCCGTTTGAGCCTTTTCTCGGCGGCTTTGGCTTGTTGGGCTAGTTTCAATGCGTGCTCAATGCGGCCAGTGCGATCCGCAGGATCATCCGTTAGGTAAATGCCTTGGCAGAGTCGGTCACGGGTAGCGCCAGGCTTTCTGCCAAGTTGTGCAAGTGCGTGTATGAGTTTGTCGGATGGTGGTGAATAAGGTTTGCCAAATGGGAACATAAAGCATTGTAAAATTTTACCCGCCCAAGGCATTGGTAGATTGTAAAAGACTGCTAACATTGCTTGCTGTGCATCGTGAATCAGACTTTGGCAGCTGTAATCAAGCAAAGGCTGGTCAGCATAAGGTTCTCCCTGATCTTCAAAGTGCTTAAGAACGGCTGAGCATAAATAGAGATTGGCTAGTATGTCGGCAAAACGCCCAGAAAGTCGCTCGCGTCGCTTTAAGCTGCCACCCAGTGTCAATAAGGCGTAGTCGGTTAGCAATGCAAAGCCTGCGCTGAGTCGGGTTAGGCGACGGTAGTATTTGCGTGTCATCGGCGTGCCTGGTGATTCAAATAGGGCATTGCTAAAGCCAAACCAAATGCTACGACTAAGATTGCTCATGACAAAACCAATATGCGCGAATAGCGTTTCATCGAGCGCGTTTAAGTCACCGTTTTCTGTCGCTTCGATTTCTTTTAGTAGGTAGGGATGACAGCGTATTGCGCCTTGGCCAAAGACAATTAAACTGCGGGTAAGGATATTAGCACCTTCCACGGTAATGCCAATCGGTACGGCCTGATACATTCGACCAATAAAATTATTGGGTCCAAGACAGATGCCTGAGCCGCCTTGTATATCCATGGCGTGATTGACAATGCGGCGCATGCGCTCGGTGAGTTGGTATTTTAATAGCGCTGTGATAACCGCTGGCTTTTGCGCTTGATCAATGGCGGTTGCGGTTAAGCGCCGACCCGCATCCATGATGTAGGTATTGGCAAAAATTTCAGCTAGGGGCTCTTCAATGCCTTCAAAACGTCCAATTTGTGTGCCAAATTGTTTACGTACACCAGCATAGGCACCAGTGACATGGCTGAGCGTTTTACCAGCCCCTGTTGCTAGTGCAGGCAGGGAAATGCCTCGACCTTCACCCAGGCATTCTACAAGCATTAACCAGCCGTTGCCTGCTTGCTCTGGCCCACCAATTAACCAGTCCATTGGGATAAAGACCTCGGTGCCCCAAATGGGCCCATTTTGAAACGGTATATTGAGCGGAAAGTGGCGTTTACCAATATTAATGCCGTCAGTATTCGTTGGAATAAGTGCTAGACTGATGCCGATATTTTCTTTATCACCCAGTAGCCCGTCAGGGTCCCTCATTTGGAACGCTAACCCTAGCAGCGTAGCAACTGGGGCGAGTGTGATATAGCGCTTTTCCCAGTTTAACCGAATGCCTAGCACATTCGGTTGTCCTGCAAAGTTTTGCCGACAAACAATGCCGATGTCAGGAATGGCGCTGGCATCGCTGCCTGCCTCAGGTCCGGTTAGTGCAAAGCAAGGGATTTCTTCACCCCTAGCTAAGCGGGGTAGGTAATAGTCTTTCTGTTTTATTGTGCCATAGCGATGAAGCAGTTCGCCTGGCCCTAGTGAGTTAGGTACCATTACTGTCACTGCTGCGGTAATGCTGCGCGAGGCTATTTTCATGACAACCTCAGAATGCGCCAACGCAGAAAACCCTAACCCACCATAGTCGGTTGGGATGATCATACCAAAGAAGCCGTCGTGCTTGAGCTGCTGCCAGAGGTCGTTAGAAAGGTCTAGATCTTCGTGGGTAATTTTCCAATCGTCTAGCTTTTCACAAAGGCGCTCCACCGGGCCATCAATGAACGCTTGCTCAGTAGAGGTTAGGCTGCTGCTGGAGATGTCACGTAGGTGAGGCCATGTGGGTTTGCCAGAAAATAACTCGGCGTCCCACCATACATTGCCTGCTTCGAGTGCTTGCCGTTCAGTGTCAGATATTTGGGGCAGGTTTTTCTTGAGCAGCTGCATGGCAGGCTTGCTAACAAGTGATTGCCTTAGTGTTGGGGTATTGATAATGATGAGCGTAATGCCTGTGATAATGGCGAGTGCCCATGCGCCATGCTGCCAGCTTTGTGTCACAAGCACACCAATAATCCAAGCGATCATGAAGAGCGAGCCCTGCTGGCGTGAGAGTCTGAGGTAGCCCATGATGAGGAATAAAATGATGAAGCTGATAAGCGCAATAATCGATAAATTCATGCGGCGTCTCCGGTGAATTGTTTGGTTTGATCCGCTTTTTTATGACTGACTTGGCTCGGCCTAGCTGCCGTAAAGGGTAGGTCGGGCGTGTCTTCATGGGTTTCTTCCCAAGGTAAATAAGTGGCATTGTTGGCTCTTGATAGCTCCAGCTCAGGGTATTTTACAATTTCAAAATAAGGGGAATAGTCAAAGTCGGCGGGCACAAACAGGCGAAAGTGTCGTTTGTATATTTTTTTATGTTCGTTGTCATCGGTGACCACGACGGGCAAGATGGGGTAGCTAATACTCTGAAAACAGCGTGCAATCATACCTGAGCACACCACATGGGTTGGTTTTCCTGCGTTGTGTTGAAACAGTGTGGATCGCCAATGTCTTGGTAAAATACCGTAGGGGAAAAAGAAGCGGGCTAAGTCTAAGAGCTGACGAATGTCATAAGCAAGCCCAAGGTGTTCAGCTGCAAAACAAACCACTTTATTTGTGTCAGCACGTTTAATGTAAGTAGGGCGGCATACACGTAGATTATCCTGCATGTAATCTTTCATGGGTCGTACAACGGTTCCGTAGCCAAGGAGTGATTCGATCACGAGCTGCTGGTTAGGGTCGCCTCTGTAAAATTTTCGGATACGTGTCTTGGTGGCCGGGTCTTTAATTTCAGAAAGTCGTCCGATGTAGAGTGCTGAGTGTATCCATGGCGATAATGTAATAAGTTTGATGATTTCGCCAACGCGGGTTCTGCCTTCAAATAGCAGCACATCAGCAGGTTGTAGGGAGGCAAGCAGCTTGTCTTGATTATTAATGGCGCTGAGGTTTTGATTTGCCTCTGGAATATCGATTAGCCAGGCGACGATAGCATCCCAAATGGTATTTTTAAGTCGTCTAAACAAGAGGTTTACCTCCTACTTTATGTTTATTATGTAATGATCATAACTATTACAGATAACGCTTTCAATTCGGCTTTGGATTCATTGGGGCTGTGGCGCTGTTGAAATGCACCTTTTTGGCAAAATGAAAAAGCTAAAAAAGCACTTGAGTCTCTGGGGGGATTGACCTAGAATGCTGCGTTCTTTGAATTTGATTAGATTTCTGGTCTGTTCAAGCATTCAATACCACACAGAATTAGCTTCATTTCCTGGAGAATTGACATGGGAACTTACAGTGCAAAGCCGTCAGAGGTTAAGCGCGACTGGTTCGTCGTAGATGCTGAAGGTAAAGCATTAGGTCGACTAGCTAGCGAGATTGCCTCACGTTTACGTGGCAAGCACAAGCCTATTTACACCCCTCATATTGATACTGGTGACTACATCGTTGTTATCAATGCAGAGAAGGTTGAAGTAACGGGTAACAAATTTACTGATAAGATGTACTACAGACACACCGGTTACATCGGTAATCTTAAGTCAGTCAGTTTTGATAAGCTTCAGGCGCAGAAGCCTGAGCGCATCATTGAACTAGCGGTTAAAGGCATGTTGCCTAAAGGCCCACTAGGTCGTGAAATGTATCGCAAACTTAAAGTGTACGCAGGCCCTGAGCATAATCACCACGCTCAAAAGCCAGTCGCTTTAGAAGTTTAATAAAATTAGTTTAGAGAATCAGAGCAATGGCTGATACACAGTATTACGGAACAGGTCGTCGAAAGTCTTCTTCAGCACGCGTCTTTATGAAGAGCGGTGCAGGTAACATTACTATCAATAAGTTAGCTATCGAAGAGTACTTCGGTCGTGAGACGTCACGTATGGTAGTACGTCAGCCTCTAGATGCAACAGATTCTGTTGAAAGCTTTGACATTAATGTGACTGTCAAAGGCGGTGGCGATAGTGGTCAAGCGGGTGCTATTCGTTTGGGTATTGCGAGAGCGCTACTTGAGTTTAACGAAGGCCATCGTGACACGCTAAAGAAGCATGGTTTCTTGACGCGTGATGCACGTAAAGTTGAGCGTAAGAAAGTGGGTCTACATAAAGCACGTAAAGCGACTCAGTTCTCTAAGCGTTAATCAGCTTACAAGATTTGTAAAAAGGCGACTGCTTAGGCAGCCGCCTTTTTTATTGCCTGTTGATTATGGATTATTACCAAATTAGCCGTTTGTATGAACGTTGTTGCATTTAAACAACACTAAAGTTAGTATTGAAGAGTGTCGTTTTCTAAAGGGTAATTGCGGTTCACGAGGGCGGTTGTAATGAAAAAAATAATAATATTAAGCATATTTTCTTGTTTGGCTACATCTCAAGTAGTGGCGGATGTTGGTAGTTCATCGGTTTCTAATAGCGGTCTTAAATTAGGCGATTCTTCAACGCTTGAGTTGTTAGGTGAGTATGATATTGGGTATTCACTGAAAGGGCGTTACCAAGTAGATGGCGCAAAGTACGACTTCCTAGGTAACCCTTCAGCCGAATCTGACAGAAAAGTCTGGATTGGTGTGGCAGGTGATTTTGGTGAAGTGCGCGCAGGCTATCACGATTCGTTAGATGCACTGGCTACGATGGACGCGGATCAGCACAAAGCGAGTGGCGCATACGACTTAATAATGCGTGGTGATAGCGAGGTAAAGCGATCCATCACGTACATGCAGCAATCAGGTTCAGTAGGTCTAGCCGCTCAATATGGAACAGGCAGCGCTGAGGACGATGACTCGTCTATGGGGGTTTTGCTCAATACTCAGCAAGGGCCTTATGAAGCAGCGATCGCTTATCAACGTACTCCCAAAAAACAAGGTACCTTGAAGGGTCGAGTGACCTATAAAAGCCGTAACAATAGTAAGATCAGGCTTGATCTCGTGGCGGAAAAGTTTGATGTTGGTGAGGTGTCAACAGACACTGTAAAGTCAAATTCTATGTCATTTATGGTTGGGGCTAAGTACAAACTAACACCTAAAGCCTATGTGGTTGGCCAGTATGGGATTATTGGTTTTGATAATAAAAGCAGTGAGTTAGCGGGTGATGTGCTAAGTTTAGATCGTGACTACAAGGCGCTTTCCCTTGAAGCGGGTTATAGCCTGAGTGACTCCACATCTGTTTTTATCAGCCATAGTCAAAAGAATTACGATTCTTCGTCGCTGGTGGCACCGCTTTTTGGCAGTGATGAGGCATCGCAGACTAATTCTATCGGTGTTCGCCTGAACTGGTAGTCAATCAGGCTTGACTTTGTTGGAAAATTTTACTTAAGCTAGTTATAGTGGCGCTATACAAATAATTTGGTGTAGCTGTTTGCCATGCAAAAAAGACTAAGCGCGCGCGATATCATCCTCTACGTTTTTCTTTCCCTGATTGTTTTTCTGTTGATATTGGTCATGTATCAAGTGGATCGGCAGTGGAATAAGCTTCGGGAAATGCAAATTTCTGTGTCTGAACAAGCGAAAGATGTGCAGGACGTTCGAAGTTCTGTCGCCAAGCTTCAGCGCTCATGGAACGATAAAGTGATTGTTCAGGCAGCTCCCGTCAATGCTGTAGCAAGTCCCAAAGCTAGCGGTGTGTCTAACGCAGCGAAGACAAATAATCAGGCAGCAACTACTCAATCTGAAGCGCCCGCAAAAAATAATATGGCTAACGTTTCTGAGTCTTTCCGGCGCGCCTTTAGTGCAACACAAAACGCAGACTATGCCGAAGGCGACTGGAAGGTGGCATCCTTTGCCAGCACTGTTAAAACCATTTCCCCACTAGTTTCTAGCGATGCTTATGCCAGCCAAGTTCAGCAAAATGTACTGGAGTCGCTGCTCACACGTAATCCCGATACATTGAACTGGGAAGGTTTGGTCGCCAAAGACTGGCAGGTTAGTGAAGACGGTTTAACCATTACTTTTCAGCTTCATGAAAATGTAATGTTCTCAGATGGTAAGCCACTCACCTCAGCGGATTTGGTATTTAGTTATGACTTCATGATGAATGAGGCGATTAAAGCACCAGGAGAGCGTGCCTATTATGAGAAGATAAAAAGTGTTGAGGCAAATGGCCCTTACGAAGTCATTTATCAATTTAAATCGCCTTATTTTGAAGCGCTGGGCCTCGCAGGGGGGATGTCGATTTTGGCTAAGCACTTCTATGAGGAGTACATGACTAAAGGCGAAGCGTTTAACGAATCCAAAGGATTGTTGATTGGCTCAGGTCCTTATCGTTTGGCTGACCCTAAGTCTTGGACATCAGATCAAGGTGCGATTGAACTAGTGCGTAATCCTCGCTATTGGGGAGTCGTTCAACCCACGTTTGACAAACTAGTCTGGCGTGTGATTCAAAATGATAGCGCGCGTTTGACGACATACCGTAATGGCGACATTGATATATATTCAGCACGCCCCGTTGAGTATGACAAGCTGCTAAAAGACGAGCAGATTATGGGTAAGAGCCAGAACCTAGAATATATGAGCCCCGTTGCAGGCTATAGTTATGTCGGTTGGAATCAGCAGTCCGGTGAAAATAAAACGCGTTTTGCGGATAAGCGTGTGCGTCAAGCAATGACCTATTTGGTCGATCGTGAGGTGATGATTCGGGATATTTATCGCGGTTATGCAGAGCCTGCAATTAGTCCTTTCAGTCCACGTAGTAAGCAGCATAATCCTGAGCTAAAACCACGTAAGCAGGATGTTGCTAAGGCAAAAGAGCTGTTAAAAGCTGCTGGCTATGAAGACCGTGACAATGACGGCTTATTAGAAGATGAGTCGGGCAAAGCGTTTAGCTTTAAGCTCATGTATGCCGAAGGCAGTGATGATACGAAGCGCTTGGTGTTGTTGTTTAAGGATATGTTTGCTAAGGCCGGGGTGCAGTTAGTGCCTGACCCAACAGAATGGTCGGTGATGTTAGAGCGATTGGATCAGAAAAACTTTGATGCAACAGTACTAGGTTGGACTAGTGGCTTAGAGACGGATGTTTATCAAATGTTCCACAGCTCGCAAACCAAAACGAATGGTAATAACTTCATTAATTATAAAAGCCCTAAGTTAGATGCGTTGATTGAAAAGGCAAGGGTTGAGGTCGATGAAACGAAACGCATGAAGATTTGGCAAGAAGCAGAAGCTGTGTTTTATGATGAGCAGCCCTACACCTTCCTAAAGCGTAGTAAGTCGTTAGTCTTTGTTGATCAGCGTATTAAAAATCTTGAACTCACTAATATGGGGCTAAACCATAATTTCCAGCCCTATGAAATCTATGTGCCCAAAGCGCAGCAAAAGTATCAGTAATTGAGGTTGCGATAAGATGCTGATCTATTTGCTGAGGCGTTTGCTGCTAATGATTCCAACGCTGTTTGGAATTACCTTAGTAGTGTTTACGATTATGGCTTTATCGCCGGGTGGTTTAACGGGTGCAGCGTTGGTGGGCGGTGCTGATTTAAAACCAGAGCAAAAGCAGGCTAGGATTGATTATTACAATACACGCTATGGCTTGGATGATCCTGCGCCTATCCAATACTTGCGATGGTTAAACAACGTATCCCCTATTGGTTTTGAATATGACGAAGAGGGCGGTGTTAAAAACTTTTCGTTTACCAAAGGTTCTGATCTAGGAGAAAGTATTTTCTTCGGCCAGTCGGTCATTGCAATTATCAAAGAGCGATTGCCCATTACGTTGTTACTAAATGTAATTACCATTCCGCTGATTTACTTTATTGCGATTGTGATTGGGATGAATGCTGCACGAGACCGGGG
>JBMZDT010000068.1:0-8327 GCA_049614505.1 Leucothrix sp. | reverse complement strand
CTGTAATTAAAACAGGTCTAGGACGTCAGTTAGATCCGATTTTCCTCGACGAATTTCATCAGGTGTTAATCCAGATAGCTCATGTGGGAAGACTAGCCACTCATCTGTCTCATTAACGAAATAATCAGGCGTCATACTCACCGATTTATTGGAAGGCTTATACCAAGGGCAGGCAATCCTGATATCCCTAGGCATATTTAACCGAGACAGCTTTGATACTTCTTTAATCAACGCATCGATACTACGGCCCGAATCAAACACATCATCAACGATCAGCAGGCCATCATCCGCATTCGCGTTTTCAATGAGGTAGTGCAACCCATGAACGCGAATCTCTTTGCTCTGTTGGTTGATTCCATAATAAGAAGAAGTACGCACTGCAATGTGATCAGTCTGAACTTGCTTGTAGTCAAAGTACTCTTGGACAGCAATACCAATCGGTGCGCCACCACGCCATATCCCGACAATAAATTGAGGACGAAAGCCATCTTCGTAAACCATTGAAGCCAAACGAAAGGAGTCTTTCAGCAGGTCTGCTGCGGTGATAAATGTTTTTTCCATAACAATGAAGCCCTGAGTCAATCTTATAATGTGGGGCGCATTATTCCACAACTCAGGGCTTCACTAAAGGCTTGAGAGCAGCTGATATTCAGTGCTCCAAATCGGTGCGATTAAGCCTTTGGCTTGAAAGTCAAAGACAGACCATTCAAACAATGACGTTTGCCTGTGGGTGCTGGCCCATCGTCAAACACATGGCCAAAATGCCCGCCACAACGTCTGCAATGTATCTCCGTTCTGACAGAGAAAATCAAACGGCGGTCTTCACGCGTTCTAATAGCATCAGGCAATGAGTCATAGAAACTTGGCCAACCCGTACCACTATCAAACTTAGTACTTGATGCGTACACAGGTAGATCACAACCTGCGCAGTGGAACGTCCCTTCACGCTTTTCATTATTTAAAGGGCTGCTACCAGGGCGCTCAGTATCTTCTTTTCTTAAGATAGCAAAGCGTGCATCACCCAACTGTTTTTTCCATTCTGCTTCTGTTTTAACGATTTCAAACACTTCTTTACCCTCTGCATGAACCACACTATTTGTCAGCAAGCTAGCACCCGTACCCAACGCAGCCATGCCTAAACTATTACGAAGAAACGCGCGTCGTGATACTGTATTTTGCTTATCCATCAGTCTACTCCTGATCATTACTGTTGTGATTGTTATTTCCCTATACGTCAACTTTCTTAGAATAGATTAGCGGATGCGACCAGAAGTGCAAATAACCCTGAGCACTATTCAAAATAAAGCTGATCTTCCAAGGTACGGCCATTGACTAATTGCCGGTATTTCCAACCCTGTGTTGATATTTGCTGCATCACCTGTTGGTCAAGGTTAGGGTAGCCTTCAGCATCATAATCCAATAAGAACCGGTTAGGCTCATTAAAAGTGACTTCCCTAACGCCTGCAATACTACCGAGCGCCGCAATCATTTGTTCAACTGGAGCAGCCAGTTCTGCCATCACCAAGGTAAGGTAACCACTGCTTTTAGCTTGGTCAATGCTGACAACACGCTTAAGCCGGCCCTTTTCCAAGTGAACAACGCTGTGACAAACTTTTTCCAGCTCATCTAAGTTATGAGAGCTGATAATAAACGTCGCCTTGGGAGCCGCTTCACGAATTAGCTGCCGCATCGCTTTAACATTTGGCGGATCAAGTCCTGCGGTTGGCTCATCTAACAAGATAAGCGCAGGCTTTCCCATCAACGCCTGCGCAAACAGAACACGTTTACGCATTCCATGACTTAACGCCTCAGGTCTCATTGCAAACGTTTCAGGGAGACCGACCTGCTCCAATACACGTTTAGATTCTATTTTTGCCTGCTTTGCAGAAAGCCCTTGTAACCGCGCAAACAAACCGAGTTGATGGCCAATAGAAAACCGTGGGTCTAAATTAGCATCCTGAGGTAATGCTGCGAGTTTGCCATGCAATGCCGTGCTACCAGGCTGACTACCTAGCACCTCAACACCACCACTGGATGATCGGAGAAAGCCACAGAGAATGCTAAACAAGGTTGTTTTACCCGCACCATTTGGGCCAATTAAAGCAATTGGAGCCCCAGCATCTAATGACAAATCGATGCTATCTAGCGCATGCGTGTTCCCATACCGCTTACTTAGCTGTTGGCAATTGACGATATTCACCAGTCACTCCTTTGCATCATCAGTCTTCCTAACATTAATAAGATGGCTGTTTGAATAATTGGCAGATAAGCCAGTGATAACGTATTCCAACCCGACAATTGCAACAAGCCGGACACTTGCGCACCGGGTAATACTTTATCCAACCCCCATAGCCCTGGGAAACGGCTAGATAACCACCCTGTTACCAACGAGCACACAATCCAAACAATAATCGCATATAGCGTTGCTTGCCGGGCAGATCGTGCCATTGAAGACACCCAAGCCATCAGCGCTGTGTAGGGCAGTAGAACCAATAGGAGGTTAATAAAAAGAATGATTGAAAGGTGCAATGCTGGCACCAATACCGCGCTATCTCTGACCCACACCAAAATCACGGTCGTTAACAAAGCCAGCAGTATTAGCATCGCCAACACGAGCATTTGCCCTAGGAATCGTCCGATGAAAATCCCGTCACGACTAGCCCGTAAATGTAGCAATCGCAACGTGCCTCTTGCTCGGTCTGACGCTGTTTGATCAGCCGTTAATAGAATGCAAAAAATGGGCAGTAGGTACAGTGATATCAACCAAAACACGGCCAACTCCGGAACCTGCCAAGACATTAGATTATTAATAATCGTTGAATTAAAAAAACTCACGAGCAAGCCACCTGGGGCATCAGCCATAAAAAACTGAGCCGCCCCATAAATGGCGTAGCGCAGTACTAAAAACCACACGAGGCTAAACGCAAGTAACGATAATAAACCGCGTCGAGTCATGAACATTCGGCTAAGCTCATAGTGAGCAAGTATGAAGATTGTCTGCAAGGTTTTCATATCCATGGATGAGAATTTGTATAATGGCGTGCATCGAGTTGTTGTGCAACTTTCAGCTGTTCAGTGCCCCGATTCCTGTGGCAACAACCCTATTTCTCGATGAGCCCGCCAAAAATGATGCTAGAGGCCGCCTCTGGCGACTTAACCAGCAACTCTGCTTAACCATTAATCAAGTAAATAAGCCCACCTAAGGAATCTGCTGTCCATAAATCCTAGTTAATCGCATATTTAGGGGCGGGCGGCTGCATCTAGTGCACTGATTTGAGTAAATTTGCTCAAATCAATCAGCAAAATCCTGATCAATGTATCATCAATTGCTTTTTAGGCATGTTCACGACGCTTTACCGAACGTAGAAAAAATCAGCGACAGAGAATAATCCATCAAATAATATAAACTAATCTCCCCTTTGATCAATATTAATTCACTAGGTGTGGGCAAAAGTTTACAAACCGTATTTAACGTTCTAATATGGCTTCGCACTTGTAGGGAGTGTGATCTATTTAAACCCGAGTTAAAGTGTTTGATCGAAAAATATCGATCAGTTGAATATATTACAAACTAATTATATTCTATGGTATAGACTGTTTTCATTGTGCAGAGGGGTACGTTGAAAGCTAACCGATGGAATGTTTCTAATCAATTATGGAGCTGCCAATCTTGAGTTCTCGAACTAAGGAATCGTCAGTAAATAATAATAAAAATTGGGACGACGTACTCGCGCATTTTGATATACAAAATCAAGATGATTCAGATTTACTAGGCCAAAAAGATGAGTCAAGTACATCAGTAAGTGAAGATAAAACGTCATTGACGCCGCGTTGGGCGACGCGAGCAATTTTACTTGTTGGCTGTGCAACTGCGCTTGGAAACATTCCGCTGCAGTCTTACCTACCCAATAGTTCAACCAGTCACTTCGAAATTACACTAAATAAACCAGCGGGTGTATCGCAAATTAATGGGGATACTGTAGCCACGCCAGTGGTTCAATACGCAAGTATTGCTAAATCGCTGATCCCTACCCCAGTATTAGAAGCATCGTCTTCTATACTAAATAAGTCTCCCCTGAGTAAAGCTGAACAAATTATCACTACTCCAGACACCGCCGATGAATTAGAAGCGCGTTATAATGAGGAAATTCAGGAGCTTTCTCTACCAAAGCATGCACTGGTTACTTACACGGGTCATGAGCTGATTAATACAGATAGCACATGGCATACTTACACAGTTCAGCGTTACGATAATCCAACAAATATTTTTAGCCAAATTAAACAGCGTAAGATCTTAAGAGATCTAAAGAAGATCGGCTCTATCGCTGATGCGCTTAAGGATATGAAAAAAGGCACTATTGTGCGTGCGAAGTCACACAATGGAAAACTTGAACAGCTAGCCTTTACACCTGATCACAAGAACAGCTTTGTCATTCAGCCTACTGAATCAGGTAGCTATGAAGGCTCTTGGCAGAAAGATCAGTTTGAAGTTCGCCAAGCCCGAGCGACGTTTTCAGTTAAGAACGGCCTTTTCCTAGATGGCAAACGTGTTGACGTGCCTAATAACATTATTCGCCAAGTTGTGACTGTGTTTGATTGGGACATCGATTTTTCACATGATGTTAGAGTTGGTGACCAGGTCACCGTTGTCTTTGAAAATATCTATCATGATGGTGATTTGGTTGGTAGTCAGAATTTGTTAGCCGCTGAATTTATCAACAAGGGCAAGATTTACCGCAGCATAAGGCATACAACAGCGAGAGGCTTAACAGATTACTTCACACCTGAAGGGCGTGAAATGAAGCGTGCCTTTATTCGCACTCCTGTTGCCCATGCTCGGGTATCATCTCACTTCAACCCTGGACGCTTTCATCCCGTATTGCACAAACTACGTGCCCACAAAGGCACTGACTTTGCGGCAAGACGTGGCACACCTATTATTGCAACAGGCGATGGTGAAGTTAAGCTCATTGGTAAAAAAGGCGGCTACGGCAATACCATTATTCTTAAGCACCGCGAAGGTTATACAACGCTCTACTCTCACCTATCAAAATTTAAGAAAAACTTAAAGCGAGGCCAAGTCGTTGCTCAAGGGGATATTATTGGTTATGTTGGTTCAAGTGGTTTAGCCACAGGACCTCATCTTCATTACGAGTTCCGCCGACATAATATTCCATCTAACCCATTGACTGTTGTGCTACCTAATAGCATGTCATTAACCAAGAAAGAACTGGTCAAGTTTAAGGTTGATGCAATTAATATGAAATTACAGCTAAACGTATTGCACCGTTTTGCGATGGAAAAATTTGACATCAATAGCGCAACGGGTGGCTAATCACCACTCAGATTTAACCGTAGCAAATGGTTATTACATCGGCATTATGTCAGGCACCAGTATGGATGCCATTGACGCTGTTCTGGTTAGCTTTAATGACAAAAATAGACCTAGCATCGCATCGCATGTCTCTATACCTTTTCCAGAAACGCTAAAGCTTGATCTTAGTCGGCTTATTCAACCTGGTTGGTCAGGTTCATTGCGACATATCGCGAGCTTAAACGCAAAACTAGGCACGCTTTATGGAAAAACTGCTAATACATTGATACAACAAAGCGGCATTCCAAAACACTCAATTCATGCGATTGGCAACCACGGCCAGACAATCTGGCATCAGCCTGATGATGAACCTCATTTTAGCTGGCAGTTAGGTGATGCTAACCGAATCGCTGAATTAACAGGCGTTGCAACCATTGCTGACTTTCGCAATCGAGACATTGCTGCAGGTGGCGAAGGCGCCCCACTGGTGCCTGCTTTTCATGAAGCCATTTTCCCTCATCCTAGCAAAACGCGCATCGTTTTAAACATTGGTGGTATTGCTAATATTAGCCTGCTCACCCCCACTCAAAATACACTAGGTTTTGACACAGGTCCTGGCAACGCTTTACTCGACGCGTGGTGCTTAGACCAGCAAGGCTTACCTTTTGACGAAGATGGCGACTGGGCGGCTCAAGGGAAAATACGTCCTGATCTCCTACAAGCATTGATACAAGACCCTTACTTCAAACGACCTTGCCCTAAAAGCACAGGTAAAGAAAGCTTTAACCTACCGTGGGCCCAGCCACACTTAACCACCGATATGGCCCCAGCAGATGTCCAAGCCACTTTTTTAGAAATCACCGCATTAAGTATTGCAGATGGTGTTAAGCTAGCGACCCGTTCGACCAACACAACATTAGATGAAGTCTATGTTTGCGGTGGCGGCAGTAAAAACCTGACATTAATGAAACGCCTAGCACAGCTTTTAAGCCCTGCAATCGTCACAAAAACTGATGAGCTTGGCGTTGATGCTGACTGGGTAGAAGCCATTGCATTTGCTTGGCTTGCACGACAGACAATGCTCGGCTTACCGAGCAACCTTCCTTCTGCGACAGGCGCAAAAGGCCTCAGGGTACTAGGGGCAATCTACCCTGGTAACGATACCTGAAGGTTATCAATCAACCGAATATCACCCAAATACGCTGCGGCTAAAATCACCACATCTTGATCACTCTCGTTTGCGGGCAACAAGGTAGTCGCGCTACATACCTTAATATAATCTGGTTTAAAACCACTCTCTGCAAGCGCCTGCATAGCGTCTTGCTGGGCCAACAGATTAGAATCACCCTGCCTTAGCTGTGCCTCTAACTGCTTCAACACTTGATAAAGCAACGGCGCAACCCTCAACTGCTCTGTTGATAAACGATTATTGCGTGAACTCATAGCCAAACCATTTGACTCACGAACCGTTGGCGCGCCAATAATCTCAATTGGCATATCGAGATCTGTCACCATTTGCTTAATTAGCGCTAACTGCTGAAAGTCTTTTTGACCAAAAACAGCCACATCAGGCATAACAATATTGAATAATTTGCACACCACTGTTGCCACGCCTTTAAAATGCCCCGGTCTGGATTCACCTTCAAGCAAGTGACTAATCGCTGGAACATCTACTTCAGTGACTAGCCCACCATGCGGGTACATTTCTGTGGGCTCAGGCGAAAACACTAAATCAACCCCTAGTCGTGCTAACTGTGCTAAGTCCTCATTCATTGTTCGAGGATAAGCTACCAAATCATCAGAACGATCAAACTGCGTAGGATTCACAAAGATAGACACCACGACACGATCTGATTGAGCCATGGCTTTATCGACTAGATCTAAATGACCTGCATGCAGATTACCCATCGTCGGCACAAAGCCCACACGCTCATCCTGCTGCTTATAATCAGCAATGGCCTCATGTAATTCAGCAATACGGGTGATTACGCGCATCTCAGAAGGCTTAGTTTGCGGCAATCGCTGAAGATTATTCCTGTCTAGCCGCGCAAGGCATTCTTGTAGCCCGCTGCCATCTGGCAGGCTTAAATCCGGCGCGATTTCAGAAAGTGGGTAGAGGACAAATTCACGCTGCTTCATCCAAGCATGCGGCACGGTCAGTCGATCAGTGTTAATCCGATGATTACCATATAACAGAATATCAAGATCCAGAGTACGTGCTGTCCACTGCGCCCCTTTTCTGACCCTGCCGTGACTATTTTCAATGGCTTGCAAAGCGTCTAGCAGCGCCTCAGGGGCCAAATCTATCGTAAAACTCGCTACCGCATTGATGTAATCAGGTTGATCCTGTGGGCCGTGCGGCTTGCTTTGATACAGCGACGATATCTGAAAATCCCTGAGGCCTTGAATCGCCCTGATTGCCTCAACCGCCGAATCTAAGGTTGAGGCAGAGTCACCTAGGTTGCTACCCAGCCCGATGTAGCAACGTTCTCTTAACAGCTTTGTCATTACTCAACCGGACCATTACTCTTGCGACGCTTTTTTCTGCGACGTTTCTTTTTAACGTGTGGAACCGCTTTACACATATCCACCTGACGCTCCTCTGATGCTTTTTGGAACTCTTCCCACCAATTCGCATCAGCTTGCAACGCAATGTCTTGTTCTGCAATCGAGCGCAAGCACAAAAAATCGAAGGCTGCACGAAAGCGCCTATTCTCTGTAAATAAGCGAGCCCTACGACAATTTTTCTGACTAAAGCGAGACTGTAATAACCATATTTCACGCGTCACATTACTGAATCGCCTAGGGACAGCAGTATGACGCACTTGATCACCTAGCACATCATTGGCCGCTAGCTGCATACATTGCGGATCAGGATGGGACTGCTCACGATAAGCCGCTTCAGCTTGCTTCATCGGTAGCCATAACATGACAGCAAATAAGAAAGCTGGCGTTACTGACATGCCATCATTAATTCGACTGTCTGTATTTTTTAAAGCATCCTTAATCAGTG
>JBMZDT010000067.1:0-8363 GCA_049614505.1 Leucothrix sp. | reverse complement strand
AGAAGGTACTGGAAATGAAGCACTGGATGAGTTTTTAAAGCGCTTTTTTGATTATGGCCAAGATGAAGATGATGATGGAAATGGGTCGCTAGGGTCTGGCTTTATTGTTTCAAAAGATGGCTACGTCGTCACTAATCACCATGTTGTGGATGGTGCCGATGAGATCATCGTTAACTTAAGTGACCGTAGAGAGCTTCCAGCAAAAATCATTGGCACCGACAAACGCAGTGATCTCGCACTACTGAAAATTAGCGCTGAAAACCTACCAGCAGCTGTTTTTGGTAGCTCTGATGTTTTGGAAGTCGGCGAATGGGTGATTGCAATAGGTTCCCCATTTGGTTTTGATCACAGTGTGACCGCAGGTATTGTCTCAGCCAAAGAGCGCAATCTTCCTTCTGAAAGCTATATCCCTTTTATTCAAACTGATGTTGCGATTAACCCTGGCAATTCGGGAGGGCCATTATTTAATCTGAAAGGTGAAGTCGTTGGTATCAACTCACAAATTTACAGTCGTACGGGTGGCTTTATGGGATTGTCTTTTTCCATTCCCGTCGATATTGCTAAAAACGTCATAGATCAGCTTAAAAGCACAGGCAAAGTTCGGCGCGGTTGGTTAGGGGTTTATATTCAAGAGGTTTCCAGAGAACTGGCAACTACCTTTGGTTTAGACGCACCCGTTGGTGCTCTGGTTGCACAAGTGATGCCGGAAGGGCCTGCGGATGGCATTTTAAAACCTGGGGATGTTATTCTAGAGTTTGCAGGGAAGACCGTTGAAAGCTCTGCAACATTACCGTTTCATGTTGGCACAGCGTCCGTTGATAACGAAGTTGATATTTTAGTGAAGCGTGGTGGATCAAACTTGCTGGTAAGCCTACAACTAGGTGAGCTAAAAAAACAGGAGCTGCTTGAAGAGCCAGAAATTGAAGCGGAAGAAGAGCAAACCTCGGATGTGGTTTTGGGAATGGCGGTTGAAGATATTGATGATGAGATCCGTGACTCAGTGGGGATCGACAAAGGGGGCATATTAGTTCAACGCGTCTTGGGCAAAGCGGCAGTGAGTGCCTTGGTTGAAAGAGGTGATATCATTACGCAGTTTGATGGGCAGGTCATTGAAAGTGTGCAGGATTTCAAAAACTTGAGTAAAAAAATTGCCAGCGATAGAACCATGGCAATCTTAGTGATTAGAGATGGTGCTGCAAGGTTCCTTGCGTTTAAACCTGAAGGTAAATCTGAAAAATAGTGGCATACGAAAACATCCTCATAGTGTATTATCGCGAGGGCTGTCATCTCTGCGATGAAATGGCAAGTCATCTACACAAACATCAGCCTGAATTTAACTATCAGCTTGAATGGGTAGATATTGATAAAGATCCCGAACTAAAGCAGCGCTACAACGTTGATATTCCCGTTGTACGCTATCAGGGTGAAGTGATTTTTTATCACTTTTTTGATGAAGAACAATTAAGACTGACGTTTTCAAATGGCCATAGCTAATCAGAATATCCGCAACTTCTCTATTATTGCCCACATTGATCATGGTAAATCGACACTCTCGGATTGCTTTATCCGTTATTGTGAAGGTTTAACAGATCGTGAAATGGCTGCTCAGGTGTTGGACTCCATGGATATTGAGCGTGAGCGTGGTATTACCATTAAAGCGCAAAGTGTCTCATTGGATTACAAAGCCTTAAACGGTGAGACATACCAGCTAAACTTTATTGATACTCCCGGACATGTGGATTTTTCCTATGAGGTTTCACGCTCCTTATCAGCCTGTGAAGGCGCACTATTAGTTGTTGATGCGGCGCAGGGTGTAGAAGCGCAAAGTGTTGCCAACTGTTATACCGCGATTAATCTTGATCTTGAAGTTGTACCCGTTTTAAACAAAATCGACTTGCCAGCTGCTGATCCTGATCGAGTGGCACAAGAAATTGAAGACGTTATTGGTATTGATGCCACCGATGCAGTGCACTGTAGTGCTAAAGCCGGTATTGGTATTGAAGATTTGCTGGAACAGCTGGTTGAAAGAATCCCTCCACCGAGTGGTGAAATCGAAGCCCCCCTTAAAGCATTGATTATTGATTCTTGGTTTGATAACTACTTAGGTGTGGTGTCGCTTGTGCGGGTTGTACAAGGGCGTATCGGCAAGAAGCAAAAAATTAAAGCGATGCACACTAATCTGGATTTCTTGGTTGATCGTGTGGGTATCTTCACACCAAAAATGAAGGATACGGATTACTTAGAAGCGGGTGAGGTGGGTTTTGTTATTGCGGGTATTAAAGAGATTGATGCGGCCAAAGTTGGTGATACGTTCACCGATTTAGGGAAGCCCGCTGATGCTGCTTTAACAGGTTTCCAAGAGGTGCAACCGCGTGTGTTTGCGGGAATTTTCCCAGTCAGTTCTGATGACTATGAAAATTTGCGAGATGCCTTAAGCAAGTTAAATTTGAATGATGCGTCACTTAGCTATGAGCCTGAAACATCACAAGCGCTAGGCTTTGGGTTTCGTTGCGGCTTTCTTGGCATGCTACATATGGAGATCATCCAAGAACGCCTCGAGCGAGAGTATGACCTTGACCTCATTACGACTGCACCTACCGTTATCTATGAAGTAGAGAAAACTGACGGTGAAGTCATTAAGATGCACAGCCCATCACAGCTGCCACCAGTGACTAAGATTGCTGAGATCCGCGAGCCAATTATTCGCGCGAATATCCTCGTACCGCAAGATTATTTAGGTAATGTGATTTCCCTGTGTGTGGAAAAACGGGGTGTGCAAAAGAATATGCAGTATATGGGTAATCAGGTCACGCTGACTTACGATTTACCCTTAAGTGAAGTGGTGCTAGATTTTTTTGATCGCCTCAAATCGGTTAGTCGAGGGTATGCGTCATTTGAATATGAGATCGATCATTTTGAAGCAGCTAATCTGGTGCGCGTTGATATTCTTATCAATGGTGATCGAGTTGATGCGTTAGCATTGATCATCCATAAAGATTTTGCCCAAGCCAGAGGGCGTGTGCTAGCTGAAAAAATGAAGGAGATTATCCCAAGACAAATGTTTGATGTAGCCATCCAAGCATCGATTGGGACTAATATTATTGCACGCACTAATGTCAAAGCGCTGCGAAAAAACGTTATTGCCAAATGTTATGGTGGCGATGTATCAAGGAAGCGTAAGCTGCTTGAAAAACAGAAAAAAGGAAAAAAACGCATGAAGCAAGTTGGTAACGTCGAAATTCCTCAAGAAGCCTTCTTGGCCGTGCTTAAGGTTGGTGACTAGCATGGAAATATTCTATGGATTAGAGTTTTGGCTGGTACTGGTTACATTAATTTGTGGCGTTATCTTATTTGTTTACCGTTTCGTGATGGGGCGTCAACGTGCTGAGCAAGAGCCAATGTTGGTGGATTATGCACGGTCGTTCTTTCCTGTATTAATTGTTGTGGTGTTGCTGCGGTCTTTTGTGATTGAGCCGTTTCGCATTCCTTCAGGGTCCATGATTCCAACCTTGGAAATTGGCGATTTCATTATCGTGCAGAAATACGCGTATGGTATTCGTCTACCAGTTATTAATAAGAAAATTATTGATACGGGCGAACCTAAGCGTGGCGATGTGGTGGTGTTTCGTTATCCCATTGACCCTTCAATTAACTTTATTAAGCGACTCATTGGCTTACCCGGTGATCGCATTGAGTGGACCTCTGACAAGAAGCTGATGATCAATGGCAAACTGATTGCTGAAGAAGCGTTAGCACCCTATCCTTATGAAAGTCGTACGGGCAGCATTCAAGCCAAGCATTTGCGAGAAACTCTGCCTACTGTAGAAGGTGATCACTTTCATAATATTATCCTTGAACCCGGCATGGGCGCAGCAGGTGAGTGGGTTGTACCACAAGGTCATTATTTTATGATGGGAGACAACCGGGACAACAGTAGTGATAGTCGATATTGGGGGTATATGCCTGAGAAATACCTTGTGGGTAAGGCTGCGTTTGTTTGGCTTCACTGGAATTGGCAAACAGGTGGTGATGGGTTTAATTTCTCAAGAATTGGTACATCACTAAAGTAGTCGTGTGCTGGTGATGTGATTGCGCCATTTATCCTGTTGGTTTGACAGCCTAGTGTGCTGAGATTGACAATGCTGCTTAGTATTTTAATAGATTAAATAAAGAAAATAATAATGATTAAACACAATAAAAAACAGCAGGGCGCGACGCTTATTTCTTGGATGATTGGTATCTCAGTGGGTATTTTACTCATCAGTGGCGGCTTGAAGATTGGACCACACTATATGGAGTTTAATTCGGTAAAAAGCTTTATGAACAGCATTGCTGCGGAGCCTGGGATAAAAACTAAGAATCGTCGCGAGATTATGGCGCGCATAGAAAAATATTTGGACATCAACAGCATGGAAGACCTCAGTAAGGCTTATTATGGTGGAAAAAGTGGTAAGTCGGGTGTTGAAAAGCCGTTTAAGCTTGTTAAGCTTAAAAAGAGCAATAGCCGTCAATTAGCGGTAAACTATAAAGTTGAATCCCCTTGGCTTGGTAACTTGGCGTTCCTAATGGATTACAAATACCAAGTTGAGTTAGGCAAAGGGAAATAATAGAAGTCGATGTTCCATCGGCTATTAAAGGATTTGGTAATCGATTGGTGACAAAACTTGATAAGCTTCTAGGGAGTGATTTCCTAGATACGCCTTACTTCAAACGCGCAATGACTCATCGTAGCGCAAGTGGTAAACACAACGAGAGAATGGAGTTTCTTGGTGATAGCGTCCTTGGATTAGTTATATCCAATGCGCTTTATCGCCGTTTGCCGGAAGCATCAGAGGGCTATTTAAGTCGTCTTCGTGCGTCTTTGGTTAACGAATCAACGCTTGCTGATTTAAGTACTGAGCTGAGCTTAGGTGAGTTATTGAATCTGGGTACGGGCGAGGTAAAAAGTGGCGGTATTAATCGTCGGTCAATCTTAGCCGATGCTTTAGAAGCGCTGATTGCGAGCGTTTATCTTGATCAAGGACTTGAAGCCGCCAATCGCTTTGTGCTGAATCTTTATGAGTCTCGTTTGGAGACTTTGCCTCAAGAAGATGAACTTAAGGACCCCAAAAGTCGTTTGCAAGAATACCTTCAATCAAAAGGCTATGAGTTGCCAAAATATAGTTTGATTGGTGCCACAGGTGACGCTCACAAGCAAACGTTCACTGCACAATGCCATATTGTAGGCTTGAAGATTAAAGCACAAGGTATTGCCACTAGCCGACGCAAGGCAGAACAAATTTCAGCAGCATCAGCTTATAAAAAGGTAGCTTCTCTATGAATAAGCGATGTGGTTACATCTCTATTATTGGTCGGCCGAACGTTGGTAAATCGACCCTGCTTAATTTACTGGTTGGCTATAAAATTTCAGCGATTGCCAATAAGCCACAAACCACTCGTACCAATGTGCGTGGCATTGTGACAGCAGATCATTACCAATTAATTTTTACTGACACACCAGGCATTCATCAGCAGTCGAAAAACTTGCTGAATATGACACTCAATAGTGAAGCGGTTGCGGCTCTAGAGGATGTCGATGCCGTGGTTATGATTGTAGAAGCACTAAAATGGACGGATGAGGACGAGCTGGTCTTAAAACGTCTAAAACATGTTAAATCCCCTGTGTTCTTGCTTGTTAACAAAGTTGATCGGGTTCAGCCAAAATCGCGTCTATTTCCTTATTTAGAAAAAGTCTCAGCAAAATACGATTTTAAAGAAATCATACCCGGCTCTGCTACTAGCGAAATCAATACGGATCGATTGCTGGAAGTATTAGTGGAAAGTGCTCCAGAAGGTGATTGGGCTTATGATGAAGACAGTATTACAGATCAGTCGGTTCGCTTTATTTGTGCAGAGCTGATGCGAGAACAGTTAGTGTTAAACCTTCATCAGGAACTGCCTTATTTTACCGCTGTACACATTGAACGGTTTGAAGAAACGCCCAAATACGTTGAAATTGATGCTGTGATATGGGTTGCTAGGGAAAGCCAAAAAGGCATTATTATTGGGAAAAAGGGTGAAACGCTGAAACGTATTGGCAGCGATGCACGCCGCTCAATTGAAGAATTTCTTGATAAAAAAGTCGTGATTAAACAGTGGGTCAAGGTTGAAGAGGAGTGGCAGAATAACCCTCGTCACCTTCAGGATCTTGGGATCATGTCGAACCGATAATGCTGTCATCTGCTGGCTATATCTTGCGTACTCGGCCTTACACTGAAGCGAGTGTGATTGCCGATCTCTTTACGCAAGACGCTGGCCGTATCACATGTATTGCGCGCCCAGCAAAGTTGCGTGGGAAGGTGCAAAAAGGTCACTTGCAATCTTTTCGGCTATTGCAATTACAGTGGCAAGGGCGATCAGAGCTTACACGCTTAACGCAGACTGACGAGCGCTACCGGCATCGGATACCTGCGAGTCATTTATTATTTGGTTTGTACCTTAATGAATTGTTGCTCAAGCTTGTACAAACACACTCGCCATTAACTGAGCTATTCACGATTTACCAACACACATTGCAGCTATTGTGTGATTCTGAAGCACCAATGGTAGTCGTTATTCAGTTCGAGATTGCGCTGTTGGATGAGCTTGGCTGTCTGCCTGATTTGTGGCAAGTGGCAGCGGATGGCGAAAGTGTTGTAGCCAATAAAGCTTATGTATTTGGGGTTGAAGTGGGTTTACAGTTAAGTCATCCTGACAACACCCATGGTCTAATCCCTATTTCAGGTGAACTACTTATTGCAATGAGGCATCTTGGCAGTATGGAATTAGAGCATTATCAAGAACTCCGTTGGTTTCTTGATGCCCTGTGGGCTCGCCTTGTAAGACGACCCCTTAACTCACGTAAATTGTTACGTTTTTAATTGGCAGATGCTCATTATTGCTATGTGATATCTTTAGACTCGATGACTTTCCCTTTTTCGATCATTTCATCGTACCAAACATCATGATGCTCCTTAGCCCAATTCGCATCACAATACCCTGTTTGCATGACCTCAAACGCACCTTCCATGGCAATCGTGCCCATGTAAATATGCCCTAAAGCGCCTGTCATAACTGCGACAGCAGCAATACTGTGCATCCAATGTGCATAAGTCAGGCTATCCCGTGTTTCACCAAATGGGGTGTAAGACAGCAGTGATGTAAAGTCTAGCGCTAAACCACTACCCACAACGACTAATCCAACAAATACCGCAATCCAATACCAGCCTTTTTCACCTGCATTGTAACGGCCCGCTGGTGCGTGCCCACCTAACAGTCCGCCCCCTTTAACTATCCAGATAATGTCACGCCAGTGTGGGAAGTTGCCTTTGATAAAGGTGAACGTTAATACAATCAGTGATACAGCAAAAGCCGGTCCAGAGATATCATGAATGCGTTTCATGAAGAGCGTCAAAGGCCCGCCAAGCTCGGGGCCGATGTAAGGAATAATAATAAATCGCCCAAACATCAATACGATGCCGGAGAGCGCAAGTGCTACAAACAGAATAGCGGTTATCCAATGCACCCAGCGCTGGAAAGTGCTAAAGCGTTTGATTCGCTTAGTGGTGCGGCCTGATTTAATCTTGATTTTTCCACGTATCAGACGAAATAAGAGTATGCCGAGTAATGAAAATCCGAGTACTTTAGCCGCGGTAGGAATCAGCTGTTCCATGCGAAATTTTATCCATTCACCGCTGTCCGCATTCATGAACTCGCTGCTATCAATGCCTTTAACCTGACTTCTTACTGTGCCAAGATCTGAGCCTTGCCGCGCACGCACAGCGTTCCATAGTTCACCGGAAGCCGCCTGTGCTGCATTTTGAGGATCGGGTGTATTGGCAACACTCATGCTGTTAAGTGAAAACAGTAGGAAAATACTTAACCATAATATCCGCATAACATCACTCTTAAAATTTGTGTCGTTCAGTTTGATTTTGGACTATAACAAAAACTCCCCTCAAAGCAGGGCTCAAAGGGGAGTCTTAGGTCTTGCTAGAAGCTTATGGCTTCCATTGTTGTGCGCCAGTCGCCTTACCATCTAATGATGGGTTGGGTTGGAAATTGGCTTTTTGCTGTAGGCGGGTTTGGCTAAATGCCGCTGCGCCACGATTGATTACACGGTCACGATAGATATCAGCAACGATATTGGCATCACCTGCGAGCAACGATTTCGTCGCACACATTTCCGCACAAATCGGCAGCTTACCTTCTGCAATACGGTTTGAGCCGTACTTGTTGTACTCAGCAGAGGTCATATCTTCCTCTTCTGGGCCACCTGCGCAGAACGTACACTTGTCCATCTTACCGCGTGATGAGAATGCACCATCGGTTGGGAACTGAGGCGC
>JBMZDT010000066.1:0-8368 GCA_049614505.1 Leucothrix sp. | reverse complement strand
TACTGAAGAAAGGTTTGATCCCAGCGTTTCTCATCATTATTGCGTTGAGCTAGGTGAATGCCCAGCTGACGGCTCAGTGGTGAGTCGGCATACCGTTGAATAAATCGTTCCATCGTCTCGGACGAAGTACTGGATAAGTTATTAATGAGGTATTCATACTCAAGGTATGGGTAGAGAATATAGTCTTTGAAGCGGCTATAGTCGCGATTTTTCCCTGCTTTGAGTTGAGAATAAGTCGTTATGAAGTCGGTGTGTTCATTGGCCGTTTTGGCATAACCCGAAGGGCTTAAGCACAAGCTTAAGCAAAGTAAAGCAATACGAGAGGTTGGCATTTAGCACCATATTTTTATATTAAGTCCAATCCCATCATCGCACTTAGATGTACTGCGAATCAACATCAGAAGATTACAAATTATTCAGGGCGTCTAAATATCGTTGGTATCTGCGTGGTGAGATGTTGTTTTCAGAAGCTGCACTGCGCACACTGCATTTTGGTTCATGGTTATGTGTGCAGTTGCTGAAATGACAACGGTTAAGGTAGGGCTTAAACTCGCGATAGCCATTGGCCAGTTTAATTGCATCAAGATTGTCTGGTGCATAATCCCTAACGCCAGGTGAGTCCATTAAATAAGCATCATTACCCAAGCCATAAAGTGTTGCGGTCGTTGTGGTGTGACGTCCTTCTCCAGAGTCAGAAATATCGGCGGTGAGAATCGAGGCATCCGGCATAATCTTATTCGCGATGGAAGATTTCCCAACGCCAGAGCGTCCCAACAAAATATTGGTTTTCCCCTGCATGCGTTGTTGCAAGGCATCCGTACCAATGTTTTGTTTGGTATTCATGTGCAGAACGGGGTAGCCAATAGCCTCATACTCAGCCAATGCTACCCAGTCATCATCGGTGGCGTACTGCTCAGCTAAATCCTGTTTGTTAACAACAATAATCGCCTCAGCAGATAATTCTTCAGCAGCAACTAAGTAACGGTCAACTAAATCCCAAAATGGTTCGGGGAGCCAAGCGCTCACAATAATTAACTGATCGACATTCGCTGCAATCGTATTGGCACGACCACGGTAGGTTAAGCGCGTGATTGCGTTTTTACGAGGGTGAATGTGATTGATTCTTGCCGTACCTGTTGGGTTGCTTTGCCAATCAACCCAGTCACCGCAAGCAGCAGTATCCAGTTTTCGTTTGGTGGTACAGCGTAAAGTAGTGTTATCTTCGCACTGAACGAGTAACTCTGCACCAAACCGAGTGATGACTCGGCCTGTGCCCTGTGTTGCTACATGGGTCTCAGTGCTCATGTAGCGAGTGTATTACGCATAAAATCTGACCATTATTCTGGTTCCGGTGTGGGGAATTGGTAGTACTGCTGATTCAGGTAGGCAACAACATCATGAATCTCAGTATCAAACCAATTGGTATTGAGGTTTGAGTCGCACAGTCTAACTTGAGTGTCGAGTGCTTTCAAATCTTTAATCTTGCGACCTGGTGAGCTAAAAACCTCTGTGCCATGGCAGGATAGGCACTCAGACGCAGCGAATAATTTTTCGCCATTGACGGCATCTCCCATTGCAAAACTTGCACTAGAAAATGCAATAAAGGCAATAGCGAAGGGTGTTCTAAACATTTGTCTCTCCCAATTAATGTTTCCCAACAACCGCAATCGCTATTAATCGATCCGGTAAACCGAATTATTGCCTTCTCAAGTGGGCAATGCGTATCGAGGCTGGTGGATGTGAATCGTAGAAAGCGGAATACATTGGATCTGGAGTCAATGTGCCGGCGTTCTTTTTGTATAGACCGACAAGTGCACTGATGAGTTCCTCAGCACTTGATTCTTTTGCAGCAAAAGCGTCAGCTTCAAACTCATGTTTCCTTGACCACCATGACATTATCGGGCCAATAAAAAAAGTAAATACTGGACTAACGAGCATAAATAGCAAAAGAGCCATGTAGGTCGTCTGATTTTCTACGCCAAGCTGTGTATAAAACCATGACTGTTGCATTAGGTAGGCTAGCACTGCAAACCCTATTAATGTCATGGTCATTGAAACTAGCATGCCTTTTAAAACGTGTTTATGTTTAAAGTGACCCAACTCATGAGCGAGTACGGCTTCAATTTGTGTTGGGGTTAACTGTTTTAATAGCGTATCAAAGAAGACAATGCGCTTAGTTTTGCCAAAACCCGTGAAGTAAGCATTACCGTGGCTGGAGCGGCGTGAGCCATCCATCATAAACACGCCTTGGGAATTAAAACCATTACGTTCCAATAAAGTGGTAATTCTGCTGAGTACTTCGCCCTCTTCAAGTGGGGTAAATTTGTTGAAAATAGGCGCAATAAATTTAGGGTAAGCCCACATCATGATAATAGAAAAGGCAGTGATTGCTAGCCAAGCGTACAGCCACCACAATGACCCCGCAGTATTCATGAGCCATAGCACTAGCATAATAAGCGGTACGCCAATCACGATTGAGAGCAAGCTTCCTTTGAATAAATCGATCAAGAAGGTTTTGATTGTTAGTTTGTTAAAACCAAACTTCTCTTCAATTACAAACGTGCGATAAAGCGATGCAGGCATATCGATCAGACTAGAGATGAGCATAAAACTAATAATAACAGCGGTGCCTTTGTAGAGGTCGCTAAGGCCAGCACCATCCCAAAGCGTATCGATCCATTGTAAGCCGCCACCTAGGGTCCAGATAAGCAATAAAACACTGCTAATCAGGAGTTCTTTTCGACCAAAACCACCTTTGGCCTGTGTATAATCAGCGGCCTTGTGGTGTTCCTCTAAGGTGATGGAGTCAGCAAACTCTGTAGGAACGTCAGGACGGTATTTAGCCACATGCTTGGACTGACGAATAGACAGCCACAGTTGAGTGCCGATGGTAGCAATAACTGCTAAAATAAAAATCAATGTGAAGAAAGGCATTGCTTGGGATTGATCCTAAATTTTAAATTGAGAAATAAAGTATAAACCATGACTGTAGACAACAATAATTTAATCTGGATAGATCTGGAGATGACGGGGCTTGATACGTTCAATGATCTGATTATTGAGATTGCGACCATTGTGACCGATAAAGACCTCAATATACTTGCTAAAGGCCCCATGATTGCGATTCATCAAGCCGATGAGATTATGGCAGGCATGGACAGTTGGAATACTAAGCAGCATGGCAAGTCAGGGCTGACTGAACGGGTGCGTACGAGTCACTACAACGAGTCGCAGGCTGAACAAGAGACTATTAATTTTTTGAGTCAGTATATAGATAAAGGCAAATCACCAATGTGTGGCAACAGTATTTGTCAGGATCGCCGTTTTATGGCGCGATGTATGCCTGAGTTAGAGTCATACTTTCATTACCGTAATCTTGATGTGAGCACGCTAAAGGAGTTGGCTAATCGCTGGAAGCCAGAAGCCGTATCTGGCTTTAAGAAAAAAGGCTCGCACCTCGCCATGGATGACGTTATTGATTCCATTGATGAGCTGCGTTTTTACCGTCAAGCGATTATGTCTATCTAATGCTGGTTTTTTCCGAAATATCCATGCGCCGAGGTGGGCGTGAACTAATTGGCGACAGCAGTTTCAGTATTCATCCCGGCCAGAAAATTGGTTTGACGGGGGCTAATGGGACAGGCAAATCATCATTATTTGCGCTTATTCGCGGTGAACTGTCATTAGAAGCAGGGCACTTTAGCATGCCACCCAATTGGGTGATGGCGCATGTGGCGCAGCACACACCAGATAGTCAGCAGTCGGCTTTGGACTATGCTTTATTGGGTGATGCAGAATTTGCCTCCTTAAAAGTGCAGATGGCCGATGCCGAAGGCGAGCACTTAGCGCAATTGCTCAGCCAGCTAGAGGCGATTGACGGCTATACGACGGAAAGTCGGGCTGCGGCGTTATTGCAGGGACTAGGGTTTAAAAACGAGCAGCTGGCGTTGCCGGTTAGTCGTTTCTCTGGTGGCTGGCGAATGCGCCTTAACCTTGCACAAGCGCTGATGTGTCGTTCTGACTTGTTGCTGTTGGATGAGCCTACGAATCATCTGGACTTGGATGCTGTTATTTGGTTGCAGCAGTGGCTTATTCAATACCCTGGTACTTTAATCCTCATTTCGCATGATCGTGAATTTTTGGATGCGGTGACCAGTCATATTTGCCATGTGGAACATCAAAAAGCGACGCTTTACAGTGGGAATTATTCAGCGTTTGAGCGATTAAGGGCAGAACGGCTGGCACAGCAGCAGAGCACTTATGAGCGGCAGCAACGAGAAGTCGCGCATATTCGTAAGTATGTGGATCGTTTTCGGGCGCAGGCAACCAAGGCACGGCAGGCGCAGAGTCGATTAAAAGCATTAGAGCGAATGGAACTGGTGGCACAGGCTCATATACACTCACCGTTTAAGTTTAGCTTTTTTGAACCTAAAAAACTGCCGGATCGGCTCATTAATATTACTAAGGCGTCTATTGGTTACGGTGATACAGCTATTATCAATAAGGTTGATTTACAGCTCATGCCTGGTCAGCGAATTGGGCTGATAGGTGCGAATGGTGCAGGTAAATCAACGCTGATTAAATGCTTGGCAGGTGAGTTGCCTGCGATGCAGGGCGAACTTTGGACAGCACAAGATTTACATATCGGTTATTTTGCTCAGCATCAAATTGAGCAACTACACATTGACCAAACACCGTTACAGCACATGCGTCAGTTGGATAAAGAGGCGCGTGAGCAAGACCTGCGTAATTATTTGGGGGGCTTTGGTTTTCAAGGTGAGCGTGTTGATGAGGCGGTAGCGCCATTTTCCGGCGGCGAAAAGGCGCGCTTGGTACTGGCATTGACGGTGTACCAACGACCTAATTTATTGCTGTTGGATGAGCCCACCAATCATTTGGATTTGGACATGCGTCATGCCCTGAGTACGGCCTTGCAGGCTTTCGAAGGTGCGATGGTGATTGTGTCGCATGATCGTCACTTGCTAAAAACGGTGACTGATGAATACATCATGGTTGATGAGGGTTCGGCGACGCCATTTGATGGTGATTTGGACGATTATTCACAATGGGTGAAAACCCGAGAGCAGTCGCGCAATGTTGTTAATGAAGCGGAAAAGCCTGCGAATCGTAAGGATAAGCGTAAGCAAGAAGCGGCCCAACGCAAACAGCTTCAGCCTCTGAAAAAAGTGATGGATCAGCATGAAAAAACGTTGGATACCTTGAGTAAACAAGCGGCCGATCTTGAAAAATCATTGGCTGATCCCGATATTTATGCTGATGCTAATAAAGATGCACTTAAAGCCCTGCTACTTAAAAAGCGCGATATAGATGCGGCGATTGAGGAAGCTGAGATGGCTTGGATGGAAGCATCAGAAGAATATGAGCAGGCAATGTGTTAAGATTTTGTCATAAGGTTGCTTTGTTTTGCAGTTATAATGAAGCAGTTTATATTATAAGTAATAACTATTTAGGAGATTAACTATGAGTTTTTTGGATGCCAGCACTGGCCAAATCGTTGCGAACGCGGCTGAAAGCGAGCGTGCGGCGTTTATCAAGCGGACGTATCTGCATCTAGGTGGCGCGATTGCTGCCTATGCGGTAGTCGTTACATTATTTCTTCAAACTGGCATTGCTAATGCGTTTATGGGGTTCTTGAGTGGATCACCTTGGATGTGGTTGTTAGTGATGGGCGCTTATATGGGTGTTTCGGTATTAGCGGATAACTGGGCGCACTCAGGTGTGTCTCGTGAGCGTCAATACATGGGACTGGGGCTGTACATCGTTGCATTTGCCTTTATCTCGACACTGCCAATCACTCGTGCGATTATGATGGATAGCAGTATTTTAATGCACGCTGCATTGATCACTGCGGCACTAGTCGGCGGACTGACATTTACCGCGTTCTCAACAAAGATTAACTTCTCGTTTATGGGGCGTTTCTTAATGATCGGTGGCTTTGTTGCGCTGGGTGTTATCGTTGCAGCCATTATATTTGGCTTTTCATTAGGTCTCTGGTTCTCTGGCGCAATGATTTTATTCGCGGCGGGTTCAGTACTGTACAGCACCTCTAACATCATTCATGAGTACCATACAGAGCAGCACGTAGCGGCGTCACTGTCATTGTTCTCAAGTGTTGGTTTACTGTTCTGGTATGTACTACAGTTCTTGATGGCTTTCACAGGTAACGACTAATTTGGTGTTTATCGCTGGTGTAATCGAAAGGGTTTATTTGGAGTGATACTCCAGCATTTGGAAAGACTCTAATGAAGCGACCCTTTTTACCCAGACACAAAAAAAACCGCAGACGCGGGATTTTTTGTGTCTGGTACTTAAAGTGCATTAGGGCCTGTTTCACCAGTACGAATTCGAATAACTTGCTCAATATTGGTAATGAATATTTTACCATCACCAATTTTGCCAGTATTGGCTGCTTTAATAATGGCATCCACCGCATCATCGAGACGCTCGTCATCAATAGCGGTTTCAATTTTCATTTTTGGTAAAAAGTCAACAACATACTCGGCCCCACGGTAGAGTTCAGTATGACCCTTTTGGCGTCCGAAGCCTTTAACCTCAGTCACCGTTAGTCCATAAATGCCGATTTCTGACAAGGATTCGCGGACATCATCAAGCTTGAAAGGCTTGATGATCGCGGTGATTAATTTCATTGGAATTCCTCACTGCTAAAAAAACTCTCTGCCTATAAATAATGATAAGCAAAGTACGGCATTTTAACAGGTTTCAAAATAAAAAATGGAGGGAACTTAAGTATTCAGATACATGACAGGAGCAGGAGGGTTCTTCGAAAGCGTAGGGGTGTCCAAGCCCTCAAACAGGAGGTCATCAGGCACTGTCTTGGTGCTAAGCAGTAGGTAGAGACGTTCAGACGCTCGGGTCATTGCCATGTGTAGCAGATGGGTGTTGTCTGTTTTCAAGCTATGCCGTTCACGCCCACTCAGCGCTGGGTTTTCTTCAGCATTAAAAATATGCTCAAGGCCAGTAATAAAGACAATGTCGCTTTGTAGGCCAGTAGCACTTTCAATATCACAGAGCTTGATTGCATTGTCCTCACTTAGCCTATTGCCTGTGAGCGTTGTCGTATTGATATTGAGTGTTTGACGTATTTCTTGAGCTAGAAAACGGGTACTTTGTTTATCGGCATGTAGCACTAGAATGTCATTTGCTTCGTAACCACTTTGAATAAACTGATGAATTTCACTGAACAGACGATTCTTTTGATCTTCTTCTGTTGGAAAATGTAAGAGCTGTGGGTGATCTTCTGGTTTGATCGGATCAATATTGTTAATAGAGTGTAGGGGGTACTTCAATTCTTCCATCGAACGGTGCAAACGAAACTCATCAACGACACGTGATATGGCTGGACTACACCGGTAGTTATTAATGAGGCGGGTTGTGCAGTTTCTTAAGTCCAGCCCCGTTTCTTGCCATTCAATACTGCGATTATAAAATCCTTGGTCAGCATCCGCTGCGATAAACAGTTGCCCTTGGGGGGCAATCACTCGTGTAATTAATTTAAACCAAGTTGGTGCAAAGTACTGGCCTTCATCTATAAAAACATGCGTATAAGGTTCAATCGTTTTCCCATCATCGAATGCTTCCAGTAAGAAACTAGCCGCTTCGCCCCAAAAGTAGCTGTTTCGGTCTCTAAGGTGGGTGTCGATATCCACCATGGCTTGCCAGATACGCTTTCGAATAGAGTTTGATAATGCAAAGCTGCGTTTTGAACGAATCGTACTTAAGTAATCTGCTTCGCTTTTAATCTGGCGGTCTTTTATGAAATTAATTTCCCTAATGAGGCCGTGACGACTTAATTTTTCGTGTTCAAAGTGGCGTTTGATCATGAGGTCTAGCAGTTCAGTTTCTTGGTCTTCGTAGACAAAGCGCCAAGTTCCTCCCAGTAATTTCCTGCACCATTCGAGAAAAGGTAAGCAGGTTAAGCCGTTGGATTGCGCACCAGCTGACCGGATGCCGTGTTCAAGGTTGTTGCAGACCGATTTATTATGAGTCAGTACCAACACTCGCGATGATGTGCTTGCTAATACCAAGGCTGCACGTTTAATGAGTACCGTACTCTTACCGCTGCCAGCAATACCTGTTACCACATTGAGCGAGTAGGGCAGACCGTGCTTACTTTCAGTGACTAGTCCTCGCTTAAAGCTGATCTCTTGCTGTAAATCGAGTAGCTGTTTGTGTGGCTCGGACCGCGTGGCCAGTAGCAGTTCAGGGTTAAATGCTGCTTTAATGTGTTGATTGACCTGAGCGGAGGCAGCAATGCCAAAGCAGCGTTCAAATACCAGTGGCATAGCACCATTCATTAGCACGCCACCGATAGCAAGTAGCCCAAGTT
>JBMZDT010000065.1:0-8370 GCA_049614505.1 Leucothrix sp. | reverse complement strand
TAGTGCCTCATAATAATCAAGCATTTGAACGATTCACTGAAAGTGGGCCAATAGCGCTGCTACCTATGTCAGGTAATCGTTGCTCCTTGGTCTGGACGGTGAACACAGGTGATGATGCTGCTGTGCTTGAGCTCACGGATAATGATTTTCTGTACGCATTGGGCGATGCTTTTGGCTACCGGCTGGGTCGATTTACGCGGGTAGGTCGCCGTAGCGCGTTTGCTTTAAGGTTAACACAGTCGTCACAGCTAACCGCCGATCGCGTTGCTATGATTGGTAATGCAGCGCATGCGCTACATCCCGTTGCTGGGCAGGGATTAAATTTAGCGCTGCGGGATATTGCAGAGTTAGCAGAGCAAGTGGCCTCAGCTATCGAGAATGATGAGGATATTGGCTCGCTGGGCGTATTAAACGCTTATGCTAGCCTGCGTAAAAAAGATACGGCACGCACTATTCAATATACAGATTCATTGGTGACGTTGTTTTCAAATGATGGTTTTTTACTGGGTCATGCGCGGGCACTCGGGCTTTCGTTGGTTGATCGTTTGTCGCCACTACGCAGGGTGCTGGCTAAACAAAGCATGGGCTTAGCGAGTTGCTCATCTCGTTTATCTCGGGGTTTGCCGCTTAAGGAGTCAGTATGAGTGGTCAAGCAAAAATGTTTGATGCGGTCATTGTTGGTGCAGGTATTGTTGGAGCAACATTAGCCGCACTACTAGGGCGTGAAGGCAAGCGTATTGCCTTGGTTGAAGCTCGCACACCAACAATCTTTGACATCGATGCACCGTTTGATCTTCGGGTGTCAGCGATTAATCGTGCGTCTCAGTTGGCTTTTCAAGGCGTGGGGGCATGGGAGGCGATGTTAGCGAAACGTGCGCATGCTTACGATGCGATGTGCGTTTGGGATGAAGCTGGCACGGGTGAAATTCGTTTTGAGGCGAATGAGGTCGGTTTACCGAGCCTCGGCCATATTATTGAAAATAAGGCTATTCAAGCAAGCCTTCTTGAGGCTGTGGATTCATATGAAACAGTGAGTGTGCTGTGTCCATCGCGTGTTGTTTCAGTCGATGCTGCGCAGAAACAAGTTATTACATTAGATTCGGGTGAGCAATTAATCGCGCCATTGCTGGTAGGTGCTGATGGGCCTTCGTCAATGGTACGCGCGTTAGCAGGTATTGATCAGTCGCGTGAAGATTATGGTCAAAAAGGCCTAGTTACTGTGATTAAAACAGAATATGGCCACCAAGATACGGCTTGGCAACGTTTTTTAGCCAGCGGGCCATTGGCACTGTTACCGCTGCATAGCGGTTATTCATCCATTGTCTGGTCTTTGCCATCTGATCAAGCTGATCGTTACTTGAAAACGCCGATTGCAGAGTTTTGCCGTTTACTGAGTGAGGCCTCAGCGCACCGTTTGGGTGCTGTGCTGGAAGTCGGTGAACGTGCAGCATTCCCTTTGCTTGGGTCTCAGGCGTCTGCTTACATTCGTTCCGGAGTGGCTTTGGTAGGTGACGCTGCGCATACCATTCACCCATTAGCGGGGCAAGGGGTGAACCTTGGAATTAAGGATGCAGTCGTTCTTGCTGAGGTATTATCAACACTCAGCCCTCGGGATTGGGGTAGTTACAAGCAACTTCGGCGCTATGAGCGTGCTCGTCAGGGTGAAAACGTGCTAGCAATGAAGGCAATGGAAGGGTTTAGCGTATTGTTTGGGCACAATGCGCAGTTAGTCAAGCTGGCACGCAACACTGGGCTTAATGTATTTAATTCAATGCCACGGGTAAAGCAGCAGATCATGCAGCATGCCATGGGGTAGTCAGTATCTCACTTAGAAAAAAGGAACCAGAATGGATCTTATCCAGACATTTGCGGCGCTGATTAGCTTGGCCGCTCTGTTTAGTTACGTCAATCATCGCTTTATCAAGTTGCCAACAACCATCGGGCTGCTGCTTATCTCTTTGTTGCTGTCTCTGGCGCTGATTGGTCTGGGTAAGTTTGGCTTTCCGCTGGAGTCCTATGCGCAGCTTATGTTGAAAGAGGTGGATTTCAATAAGGCCCTAATGGAAGGCATGTTGAGTGCATTGCTATTTGCGGGGGCGCTACACGTTAGCCTGGATGATTTGAGGCAGCAGAAATGGGTTGTCGCAATTCTAGCGAGCGTTGGCATGTTGAGCTCAACGTTTATGGTGGGCTTTGCGTCGTACTATGTTTTTGCCTGGTTTGATTTAAATGTTCCATTGATTTATTGCCTATTGTTTGGCTCGTTAATTTCACCCACCGATCCTATTGCTGTACTAGGCATACTCAAGCACTTGGGCGCCCCTAAGACCTTAGAAACTAAAATTGCAGGCGAGTCTTTGTTTAATGACGGTTTTGCTGTGGTTGTGTTTATTGTGTTGTTAGGTATTGCGAGTAGCGGCAGCGCCGATGAGCCTGTTTCCGCTGTGAATGTCATTAAACTATTCATGCAAGAAGCGGTTGGTGGTGTTGGCTTTGGCTTAATCGCAGGCTATGTGGTGTTTCGCATGTTAGCCAGTATTGATAACTATCAAGTAGAAATATTGCTGACTTTAGGTCTGGTGTTTGGTGGTTACGCGCTTGCCAGTGCTCTGCATATTTCAGGGCCAATCTTTGTTGTTGTTGCAGGTCTTTTAATTGGTAATCGGGGACGTCAGTATGCGATGTCAGACCGTACGCGTGAGCACTTGGATAATTTTTGGGAGCTGATTGACGAAATTTTGAATGCCGTGCTGTTTGTATTAATTGGACTCGAGGTATTGGTGCTGAGCTTTGATTTGAACTATCTCTATGCTGGCTTGGTAATGATTCCACTCACCTTATGTGCTCGTTTTATAAGTGTTGGGGTGCCCGTATCGATTATGAAACTACGCAAGACGTTTACACCTAATGTGATTCGTATTTTGACTTGGGGAGGATTGCGTGGTGGTATTTCAATTGCCTTAGCGCTGACTTTACCCGCAGGGGAGGCGCGTGAAGTGCTGATTGTTGTCACCTATGTTGTGGTAATTTTCTCAATTATTGTCCAAGGTTTAACTGTTGGAAAATTAATCAAACCAGAGTAGTTCCTTTTATAAGTGTCCTAGCTTATACTCATGAATAGACAGCCAAACTTGCTTAGTCGTACCCCTCTAATGCAGGTTTGGCGGTATTTTAAATAATAAATTTAAGGTGTTGTGTCGCACTCAATGGATATTGAAGGCGGTGATATAGCACTGTATGAGGTTGAGAAAATGCAGGAACTCATTTTAGCAATCATCGCTGGGATTCTTATTGGACTTGCTATTGCATTGGTAACATTTAGGTTGGCATCTAAAATGCAGCTTAAAAAAGCAGAAGAGACAGGGATGCACCTAATTTACCAAGAAATTGTCACTAAGCGGAAACATCAAGAATATCAATACAGCGATACTGTCAAACGTGTTATGGACAAAGTACATCTGTCACAAATTCTTGAGTAGCTGGCTTGACTCAGGTGATGCTACTTCTTCATTAGGTTTTTCAAGTCAGCAAAAGGGTTATGCGTGGCAGGCTTAATTTCTTTTTCTGCCATTGTCCCGTACTTCACGAACTCACCGTATTTGGAATGCTCATGATCATGGCAATAAAGGCACAATAATTCCCAGTTGCTGCCATCTTCGGGATTATTGTCATGGTCGTGGTCAATGTGGTGCACAGTCAATTCACGCAGATTGGAATAAACAAATTCTCTAGCGCAACGTCCGCAAACCCACGGATACATTTTTAGTGCTTTGTCGCGATAGCCTGCTTCAGTCTTGCGGTAAGCGCTGGTTCTTCCTAAGTAGTCAGTTGACATAGTGCCTGCTATTGTGTGATTTTTATGAAGTTGTCTTAACGCGCACTCGCTTAAATCCTTTTTCGACTAAGCAATCGGCTTCTACGCCTTTATTAGGCGGTTGTGGGCCTTGCTGAGCCAGCTTCAATAGCGCATCAGGTGACGTGTAAACAACTGACGCCAACGCTTGGCACTCTGACTTATCTTCAGCTTGAGCGACCGCTGTTTTTTGTGGATGAGACCAAGTATAGGTGCCAAAAAGAGAGCAGCCATTCAGTAGGAGAACCGCAGCAAAGATAAAAGTTAAACGCATTAAAAGGCCAAGGAACGTAATTATTAACCACCTTAGAATACTAGAAAGGTGTCCTAAATTCGAGGTGTTTAGCAAAATTGAGGAAATATGAAGAATGGTGCCGGGAGGGGGAATCGAACCCCCACTCCGTTTCCGGAACCGGATTTTGAATCCGGCGCGTCTACCAGTTCCGCCATCCCGGCATCATACAAGCTGTTGCTTGATTTGAGCTGCGCATTTTACCGGATTCTTGTCGTTTGTCATGGCTTTTTTTAGCTCATTCCCAAATTTCTGATGTTACTGGCTCAGTTGAGCATCAAACTCTTTAACAACAGTCATCATGGCGTGGGTAAGCTTACTTAGCTGACTCGGCTGAATCACAAACGGCGGCATAATATAAAGTAGTTTACCAAAGGGGCGAATCCATACGCCTAGCTCAACGAGGCGTGGCTGAATCCAATGCATATCAACCGCATGCTTTAGCTCCACTACGCCAATGGCGCCTTTAGTGCGTACATCTGCAACTACCTCGATTTCGCTGCAAGCAGCAAGCTCGTCAGTCATTTGATGTTGAATACTCATGACGTGTGATTGCCAGTCAGAGTCTAATAATAATTTTATACTGGCGAGTGCCACACTACAGGCTAGAGGGTTAGCCATAAATGTTGGACCGTGCATGAGCACACCCTGGCCGTCACTACCAATACCATGTGCAACTTTACGACTGGTTAACACCGCGGCTAAAGTCATATAGCCACCGGTTAGTGCTTTACCTAGCACTAAAATGTCAGGTTCAACAGCCGCTTGTTCGTAGACAAATAAAGTGCCGGTGCGCCCAAAGCCTGTCGCAATTTCATCAAGGATGAGTAATACATCAAATTCGTCACAGAGTTCGCGAACGCGTTGTAAATACTCGGCATGGTAAAAACGAATGCCGCCCGCATTTTGCACCATGGGCTCAAGAATCACTGCGGCAATTTCATGATGCTGTTGGGTTATCCTGTGCTTAAATGAGTCGATATGGCTTTCTTGCCAACCATCGCCATCATTAATCGGGGGGGCATCAGCAAATAAATGTTTGATAAGTACGCCCGTAAACATGTCGTGCATGCCATTGACCGGGTCGCATACTGACATCGCGGCAAAAGTATCGCCGTGATAGCCGCTGCGTACCGTGAGCAGTTTATTTTTTTCATGTCGACCCTGAGCAATCCAGTATTGCAGGGCCATTTTAATCGACACTTCAACGCCTACAGAGCCCGAGTCGGCAAAAAAGACATGCTGTAAATTATCGGCCGTCATGTCGATCAGTTGTTTTGCTAACTCAACGGCAGGTGCATGGGTCAAGCCGCCAAACATGACGTGTGCCATTTTGCTGGCTTGTTCAGTCAATGCTTGGTTGAGGCGAGGGTGGTTGTAGCCGTGCAGTGCCGTCCACCATGAAGACATGCCGTCAATCAGCACTTCTCCAGTTTCTAAAGTTATCTCTACCCCTTGGGCGGAGGCGACAGGAAAAGCCGGAATAGGGTTCTGTATGCTGGTGTAAGGGTGCCAGATGTGATCTTTATCATAGGCAATGAGTTCTTCGGGTGTCATGGCATTCCTGAAAGTGAGTTTGTGGTTTACAATTCGAGCATTGTAACTTGCTGGTTAGCACAGTCGTGCACTAAATAATAAGGATAAGCTTTATGAGTTCAAATGATGAAACAACGCGAGGACGGATAACAAGCCGCACCATGGCAATGCCAGCGGACACTAATCCTTCAGGCGATATTTTTGGAGGCTGGGTGCTGTCGCAAATGGATATTGCAGCGGGTATTTGCGCAGGCCAGCGTGCACAAAATCGTGTTGTGACGGTCGCTGTTGACGGAATGAGCTTTATTCGACCAGTGAAAGTAGGGGATATTTTGGGTGTGTACACCGCCATTGAACGAACGGGGCGAACGTCAATGGATATTCATGTGGAAGCGTGGGTAAGGCGTGGCCGGATTGGTACACGAGAAAAAGTGACAGAGGCGATTTTTAAGTTTGTAGCCGTTGATGATGAAGGGATTCCTACACCAATTCCAAACCGAGAAGATTTACCAGAATATGCTTTGCGTTGGAGCCCCACTGAAGAAGAATGCAATCAAATATGACCACCATGACACTTAGCGATTTTGATTATGACCTACCACCACCGTTAATTGCTCAAGAAGCCTTAGCCGACCGAGCAGCTAGTCGGTTGTTGGTATTGCAAAATAATGGTGATTGTCTGGATAGGCACTTTCGTGACTTATTGAATTTAATTCAGCCAGAAGACTTGCTGGTGTTTAATAATACCAAAGTGCTACCCGCACGGTTATTTGGGCAAAAATCAACAGGCGGTCAGATCGAAGTATTAGTCGAACGCTTACTCGATGAGCGACGTTTATTAGCGCATATTCGTTCGAGTAAATCGCCTAAAGCTGGTGCGCGATTGACCCTTGAGGGGGCATTTGAAGCGGAAGTGTTGGGGCGTCAAGGTGCCTTATTCGAACTATTGTTCGATCATGAAAAAACGGCAATACAGCTGCTTGAAGCGCATGGTCATATGCCACTGCCACCTTATATCGAAAGGGCGGATACGCCTGACGATCATTCGCGCTATCAAACGGTATTTGCTCAGCGCCCGGGGGCTGTTGCGGCACCAACAGCAGGTTTGCATTTTGATGAGGCGTTAATGCAGTCGCTCAAAGATAAGGGTGTGGCTACTGCTGAAGTGACTCTGCATGTGGGGGCCGGGACTTTCCAACCTGTTCGAACTGAGGACTTAACAGAGCACGTCATGCACTCTGAGTGGATTGATGTGCCTGAGGCCGTGTGTAAAGCAGTTGAAGCCTGCAAAAAACGTGGTGGCAATGTTATTGCTGTTGGTACGACGACGGTACGTAGCTTAGAGTCAGCCGCTAACAGTGGACAATTGAAGCCGTTTCAAGGCGATACTGATATTTTTATTACGCCAGGTTACCCGTTCAATGTTGTTGACCGACTCATCACTAACTTTCATCTGCCCAAATCAACGTTGCTCATGCTGATCTCTGCTTTTTCTGGCTATGAGTCGGTCAAGCAAGCTTATCAGCACGCCGTTAAACAGGAGTATCGTTTCTTTAGCTACGGTGACGCAATGTATTTGTCACGAGCAGAGTAGTGGTAAGCTGCGCCTGATTTATCGTAGCTCTGAAAAGAAACGTTCCCAGCGCGGTGCATAATTTTCTTTAGAACGTACGGATAATAAGAGGCCAAAGGCACGTCCGCGCAGTTCAGAACGCGGTGCAACACCATATAGCCTAGAGTCAGAGCTATCGTCTCGGTTATCGCCCATAAAAAAGTAACTTTGCGCAGGGATGGTTATCTCAGCAGAGTGACGGTGCGGATTATATTTAGCATCGTTAATCAGCATAATGTGCGCGGCCATATCGTCGGTTGACTCCATAACATAGTAGCCAGGCTCGCGATCTGGCGCTGTTGCAGGTATGCGTGGGTCATTTTCGGCTAGCTTACGGTATTCTGAAGGATCGCCATTAATTAATATCTGATCGTTAATCACTTCAATGGTTTCACCAGGTAAGCCGACCAAGCGTTTAACTAGGCGTTTTCCGGATTTCTCAGAGGTAAATACAATAATATCGCCCCGTTTTGGTTGGCCCAACTGCATTAAAACAATGTCACTAAACGGCAGTCTTAGGTCATAGGCTAGCTTATTTTCGACAATCACATCACCTTCAAGAATTGTCGGTTTCATTGATCCTGTCGGTACGGGATGCCAGTCAAGTATTGACCCTCGGACAAGAAATAGGAGGGCAAGAAATAATAAGAAACCACGATTATTTCTTAGGAAGCCTATAATTTTGCTCATTGAATTATTATTTTCTCATATCGGAAGTGTACGCTTAGAGACTTCCATTAAAGTATTGTTGCAAAAATGTATCAAAGTTAATCTGTGGCTGTGCTTCGAGCGTTTTTTGTGCAGCGAGCGAGTCCGTGGCTTTTTGTGTGAAAGTGTCCCACTGCTGAGCACTTAAGGAGCGCTGATTAAAATACTCACGATGCTGTTGAGACTGATGATTTGCAAAGTCATAATAACTGGAGTGCTCGCTCATCATAGTGCTTAGTACCTGTGCAGAAGGCGTAAGTTCAGCGTTTTCAAATAATGTTCGTTGCTCGGCGAGGGCTTGTTGATAGCATGTTCGGCTGTGGGTTTTATCGAGTAGTTTTGCAATGGGGAGCATTGCATCCATCAGCT
>JBMZDT010000064.1:0-8427 GCA_049614505.1 Leucothrix sp. | reverse complement strand
AGCAACTGGAGCAACTGGAGCAACTGGAGCAACTGGAGCAACTGGAGCAACTGGATTATTAATGCGTTCAGCGGCTTGTTCCATCATGCGCATGACACGTGTAACCAGCAATGGGCGTTGCAATTGCAAGTCACCATGAGGGCAATGTTTCTCGTCTGTAACAACAAGTAACAGGTTATCTTGCTGAAGATTAAGCGCTTCCTCAATATTGCTATAATCATCAGTTGTGATAATTAAGTTAGCATTAGCCTCTTCAGAGACTTCAAATGAATGGCCCCGTGCAGCAAAAAAGCTTAGCACCCGCTCAAACGTCGCGCGGTCAGCATCGGGAAGGTTTAAAAAATGTAAGCTGATAGCAGCAGAATGCGAATTACTCATAGGGTTAATTTAACCACTTTTTGAGCTGATTCTGAAGTGTGTCGCGATCAACTGGCTTCACAATGTAGCTATTGACACCCATTAACTGTGCTTGCTTACGGTGTTTGCTGGTTGCCCGCGATGTAATCATGACAATTGGGATATGCTGGGCTTCAGGCCATGCACGGATTGTCTGGGCTAATTCTAAGCCATTAACGCGCGGCATCTCGAGGTCACTGAGGATTACATCAGGTAATTGCTCACCCATTAATTTCAGCGCTTCGTCACCGTCACTTGCGGTAATGGTTTGATAACCCAATTGTTCCGCCATAATGCTCAGCGCTTTACGATTGCTCAATGAATCATCAACCACCATGACAAGTTTTGCCGCAATATCGTGAGTGTCGGCAACATGGATCATTTGTGGTGCACGTTCAGGCGTATCAAATAGCAGTAGGCGCGGTATATCAAGTACCGCCGCCACGGCACCGTCACTCAATAAACACGCACCATTAACGCCAGGGATGTTACTGAGCCAAGGTGCCAGTGACTTTACGACAACCTCTCTGGGCTGTAAGACGGCATCAACAATTAAGGCATAAGCTTGCTGCCTGTAATCAAGCAAAATAGCGTTGTGGGATTCAGTCGTATCAACGGGTGGATTAGGCCATCCCAAGAGCTGTGAAAGGTGCCTTACTTGGTAAATTCTATCTGAGATATCAACCGTTAACTGCTCATCCTTAGCTATTATGGTGTTGGCTGTTAAGGTGTATAGCTTATCAATACTGTCGACAGGCACGGCAACAGTTCTGCCAGATACTTCAACCATCAAGGTATTGGCAGCAACCAACGTCAATGGCAAACGAATCAAAATCTCAGTACCGTTACCACGTGTTGTTTTCAGATCTAATGTGCCGCGGAGCTTCACCACCGCATCATTAACAACGTCCATTCCTACGCCGCGCCCAGAGATATTACTAACCGCATCGCGTGTCGTGAAGCCTGGTAACAAGATTAACTGAAGTTTGTCAGCCTCACTATAATCCTGCTCAGCACTGATTACTCCCTGTTCAATAGCACGTTGATAAACTGCTTCTGCATCAATACCGGCACCATCATCTTGCAATGACATCAGTACATAGCGGCCTTCTTGTTTGAAGTTGAGCTCAATCAAGCCCGTTTCTGATTTCCCTTTGGCAATTCGCTGTTCTTTTGCTTCGATACCATGATCAACCGAATTACGAAGTAGGTGTAATAGGGGATCAGTTAGGCCTTTAAGTATGTCGGTATCAACCGCTAGGTTATTGCCAGTAATGTTAAATTCAGCTTGCTTGCCCGTACTGCGGCAGGTTTCCCTAACAATGCGCTCTAGTCTTGGGGTTAAGGTGTCCAATGACTCCATTCGTGTGTCTAGAATCGTTGCATTGAGCTCACGATTAATACGCTGCTGTGAGTGTAGTTGATCACTTAAATCACGCAGGTTTTCTTGAATGTTACGTTCAATTTCTCGATTGTCGGCTATGGTTTCATTGAGTAGGCCGTGAACACTGTGCAGTTCATTATAGACTTCCAGCTCAAGTTGATCAAACTCTGCACTCTGTGTATGTTGCTGCTGCACTTGGCGAAATTGCTTATCAATGGATTGCTCTAATTCATCCATATTGCTGGCAAGTCGGTCGTCTTGCTGTCTGAGCAGCTGGCTCTGTTGCAAAATGAATTTGACTCTATCGTTTACTTGGCTGGTGGATGTAACCAGTTCTTCTGCAAGGTTTAATAGATCATCAATTAACGAGATTGGCACGCGCATCGACGCTTCATTGGCTTGAATACTGCGTGCTCTAGGTTGTGGTGTGACCGTTGTATCTAAGAGTAACTGGGAGGCTAATAGCTCAGTTGCTGGTGCACTGCTTGTTTCATCTTGATGTTTTTTTGGTGGAGGTGACAATTCGATAGCGTTTGCTAAGTCCTCCGTTTCAATAGCAACAGGTGTGCTTGGCGAACTTGAATGAAGTTGCTTAACGGTTGACTCTAAACGCGCTAGCAAAGGTTCAAACTCAGCAGGCAGGGGCTGTTGGTTCAGCATGGCTTCGCCCATACCGTCTAAACAGTCTGCTGAAGCCGATAGCAACTCTTGCGTCTCAGAATCCAGAGGGTTACTTACCGAGTACTCTAAAATGTCTTCTAATTGATGCGTAAACGCAATTAACGATGTCACGCCAACAACACCGCTGGCGCCTTTGATGGTATGCGTAATCCGGGCGGCTAATTGATGTTCGTCACTAGAGGCTGCGCCACTGGCAATTTTATGAATAAGTGCGGAGGACTCGGTAATTTGATCCGGTGTTTCAGCTAAAAAAGCATCCAAAATTTCTGGATGTACACCAGCATCCCATTGAATGCTGTAAGCACTTTCAGGTTCAATGTTGGTGGCGGGCTCACTCAACTGGCTAATGGTCGTTGGCTCAGCAGGGCTAGAAGGGAGAGCTCTCTCTATTGTCGAACGTTGTGCAGCAGACTCGATATTATCAACGTTTGGTGCTGCAAGCGATAATAAAAAGGCCTGCAACGTGTCTTCAGAAAGCGCAATTGGCCAAGCTTCATGAGTAAGGCAGCCTGTCAATTCAGGAAGCAATGCGGTGTCTTGTTGGCGTAACGAGGCAGCTAACAATTCAGCCCATTGAAAAAAATGTCCTTCGTTTTGTAACGTGACAATCTGTGTTGGTTTTTCAGCGGCTTGTTCAGTATTTTGGATTAACCAAGCCGTAATAGGGGGGAGCGAGTGGTACTCCAAAAGCTCACTAGCCATTTGCAGACGCTGAAACTCATTAGCAACATCTGTTGCAAATAACTGACTGTCAGCAGCATCAATATCATCAGCTAATAAGCTGCGACCAGCCAACTGCATGGCAACATCTTCAAGCTCATCAGCAATTACCAAATTGTTGTCGGTCATAATGGTTATCTCAGCCTGTTCACAGATCAGGATTTAAGTTTAAAGACATTAACCGAAGCAACCAGTTGCTTAGCATAAGTTGACATTTCTCCTGTCAGACGGGCTAACGAGCTCATTTCCTGACCGGTAGCGTCTGTTGTTTCAACGATGCGAATTGCTCTGGCTTGTAGGGTTTCGCCCATTTCCATTTGCTCTTGTGAAGCATTGGCAATGTCATTAACCGAGGAGGTTAATTGGTTATTGGCATCTAATGTTTTCTGCATCTGGCTAGTTGCTTCTTCAGCAAGGGTGGAACCCTCAGCAACCTGTTCAATCGTGTGGTCCATGGTTGCGATCGTTGATTTCGTTTCCTGCTGGATATTTTTTACCAGTGTAGAAATTTGCTCAGTTGACTCACGAGAACTTTCTGCTAGCCGTTGAATTTCATCAGCAATGACCGAGAAGCCTTTCCCTGCATCCCCTGCCGCCATAGCCTGCATATTGGCATTAAGTGCTAAAACGGTTGTTCTTTCAGCAATGCCATTAATGATGTCAGTAATATAGGTGATTTCTTGCGAACGCTCCCCCAGCCGTTTAATACGTTTACCAGTATCCTGAACAGTACTGCGAATCTCTCCCATACTGCTCATAGAGCGGGAAACTGACTCATACGCATGTTGCGTCGCCCCAGAGGTTTGCTCTGCTATTTCATTGGTCTGGATTGCTGATTGTGCAATGCTAGTAAGGCGTTTGCGGATTCGTTCGATCTGACTAGCTGTCTCTTTTGCCTCGGCTTGTTCTTTGATAGCGAGCTCGTTAACCGCTTGTGAACGCTCATTTACTGACTCAGCCGTTTGCTCAACCGATAAGGAAATATTTTTTACCTTATCCAATACTTCCGTAGTGTCCTCAGCCAATTGATTAATGGCGTCCGCCAGCGGGCCCGTCGCATCTTCAGTTACCTGGGCACGAACCGTTAAGTCACGATCACTTAAATCAGATACAGCCTCTAGAAGAGAGAATACCGAGTGGTTGATTGCCTCATTATCGTCAGCCACTTTGTTTTCTAACATTGCTCTTTCATCAACCATTTGATTGAGCGTATTACCAAGCTGAGTTAGCTCGTCTTTGCCTTTTAGGCGTGAACGAATATCTGGATTACCATCAGACAGCTCACTGACAACATGCGTTAAGTGTTCAACAGGTTTAGCGATGGATTTATACAACAAAACCCCTGCAATCATAATAAAAAGTAGCCCCAATAAGATGATGGCAGCAATAGTGGTGGTGGAGAGATCAATGTTGTTTTTTGATGCGTTGAATACAGATTCGTTATTCTGCTGATTACCCTGAACACGTTCATTTAACGCCGTAAGCAGCCTGTCGCCAATATGAGAAATTTTATCCAGCGGAGCCCCATTTGCTTCTGTATCAGAAAAAATGTAATAGCGTGTGGCAAAGTGAAATGCCTTAATTATGTCTTTACCTTCACTGGACAAGACACTCATTAACTCATCAAGCCCTTCATCTAGGTGTGCTTTGCCTGCTTTAAATTCTTCTGCTGCATCTGCGTTTTCAGTTTCAACAGGTTTAATAAAATCCTCCCAAACAGAGGCAAACTTATTGCGGCTAATGGTCAGTCGGGTTAAGCCTACTGAGGGTTTGAGAGACCCTGACTTTATGTAGTTAAGGGTTGTGAGGAATTCGTCCTGAACCATGCGCTGAACTTCGGTGGTCTTGTGGATGCGTTCAGTTGATTGGTTAAGATTACTCAATGCTGTTGAGCTGTCTTTGAGTGCTAAAAGACTCATGACACTGACCAGTAACAGTATCAGTAGGGGGGCTGTAACGGAGAGGGCTACACGTGACCGTATCGACATTGCTCCACTTTTAATTGCCTTATTAGACTGATCGCTCATGTGGTATTTCCTGTTTCGTTTTCATGAACCAATTGCTCAAAAAAGCCAGTATGGTTCGCGACATAAAAGGTCTGATCGTCTATCTTAATGCTGGATGTTAACCACTTAGGGTAGTTTTCATGATCGAGAGTGTGGTGTGGCTCATCATTGACCCACTGTTGTACGGGTAATTGATCAATACAAATCGCAAGCTGAGGAAAAGGGGCCTTTTCCAGTACCAATAGCCAAGGTGATTGGACTACCTTAGTCTCATCAGAGGTATTCAATGAAGATTGCAGGTCTACAACTGGAATCAGTTTGCCACGCAGACTAATCATACCTTGGCACCAATCCGGTGTGTGAGGTATTGGAAAGACATCCCGTTTTTCGATTATTTCCGTTTTAATCCCAGCTTCTAGAAAAATATGCTGATTCGAAACAGTGTAATAAAACCGTGGGGTGCCGCTCTGTTCTGTGTCATGCGTCTGTTCTGTTTCGCTCATATTAAACTTCGCTCAAACGCTGTATGAGCTCTGAGTCGACATAAGGTTTGACGATATAATCCAAAGCGCCCAGCCGCATTGCCCATTTTTGATCAACAGCGTTGCTTTTACTGGAGACCATGATCACTGGAATATCTTTAGTCTCATCATTGCGCTTGAGCTTGCGACAGGTTTGATAACCATCCCCACCTTCCATGACGATATCCATTAGAATAAGGTCAGGTTTGAACTGGTCGATATTGTTCAAGACTTCTGTGCCAGAGTCGGCAACCGTCACCTCGTAGCCAGACGATTCTAGCAACTGTTTGAGATGCACTTGCTCTGTCTTAGAGTCTTCAGCAATCAGAATTTTATTAACTGTTTCGCTTTTTATAGCGTTTTGTTTTTCGGCACTCATTTTTGTTGTACCTGAAGGTTTTGGGTTAACCATGGGCGTTGAAAAGTTTGTCGATTATCGTACAGATTTAATAATCTGATGTGACAACTAAACATGTACTACTGGTAGTAATCGTACAGACGAATGCACAATAAATGCACCAGCTCCCGCCGAATGGTTCACCACTGATCGAATTAATGCCCCATCAGGGGGTAAACATGACAACCTAGGGATAACGACACAACTTGGGGGTAAGTTTGTGTGGGAAGCCCGGTTGTAGCTATTGAATAAATAGACACATCACAATGTTAGTGCTAATAACAACATTTGTCCTATCAATATAAATTATTGTCTTAATAATAGCAATTAATGATTGATAGGCGCTTTAGCCTGTCACTTACATTTGCTTAGCCAGTGCTACATAGTTTTCTGCTGAGTAGCTAAGAAACTGTCGTTCTTGATCATTGAGCGGTCGTTTTTCTCTAGCCGGATTACCAAGGTAAAGGTAGCCCGATTTTAAGGTTTTACCTGGCGCCACCACGCTACCGGCCGCGACCATTACTTCATCCTCAATAACGGCATTATCAAGTACCACTGACCCCATCCCAATTAAGCAACGGTTACCAATGGTGCAGGCATGTAGTACCGCTTTGTGGCCGACGGTCACATCTTCACCAATCAACAGCGGCGTACCTGTCGCATTGGTGTATTTATCTGAGGCATGCGTGACATGCAGAACGGAGCCATCTTGAATATTAGTCCGTGCACCAATGCGTATGTGATTTACATCACCCCGTATGACTGCACAAGGCCAGATAGAGACATCCTCGGCTAAGGTTACATCGCCAATGATGACAGCGTCCTGATCCACATAAGCGGTGGCAGCAATACTTGGACTCACCCCATTAAACTGGCGAACTGACATGCTTTAGCCTTGATTCATTTTACGAAATTCAATGGGTGACTCATTGGATGCGAGTGAGCTATTGGTTTTTTCCTGCTGCATACGTGCTTTTTTCTTTTCGCAGGGGTTGGAACAAGAACAATCACCACTAATACCAGGAATATTCCCTAAGCCACCACAGCTACCTTGTAAGGCTTTATTGTTAAGAATAACGCCCAATGACATGCCAAAAGCAACTAAACACAGGATAAGAAATGTTAATAGAAATACAGACATAAAAAGTGCCTCATGGAAACAGTGATTAAATTCGGGCGTGCCGTAGTATAGCAGCGGCTTAGGCAATTACATAATTGCTAATAAAGACTATGGGGACTCTAACTGGGAACCAAAGTCTTCTAATAGCTCCACCAAGTCAGTAACGTAGGTTTTGAGGTGTTTATTCTTCATATAGGCGATACGTGTGATGGATGCGGGGAAAAAATCTGATAAATCCCTAAGCACTAGGCCTTCCTCAGGTTTCGGGTGAGCAAGCTTTGCGATAATGCCGACACCAAAGCCCAGCTTGACATAGCTTTTAATCACATCACTGTCCGTTGCTGAAAAACTGGTATCAATACTGAGCTTCTGATCTGCAAACGCTGCCTCAATTTTCGAGCGTCCAGTAAAACCTAATACGTAGGTCAAAATAGGGTGTTGCGCAATGCGTTCCAGACTTAATGGCCCCGTAGCTAAGTCATGGCCCTCAGGAATAATTAAAGCATGATTCCAATCATAACCATGGTGTGTTGTCAGAGCATCGTCATTCGCCAACTCTTCGGTACAGACCGCAATATCCGCCTCCCCATCATGCAGCATACGAACCAATTGCCCCGGGTTTCCTTGCAAGAAATTCACCTTAACTTTGGGGTAGCGCTGACGAAATTCATTTAAGGGTAGCGGGAGAAAATACTTGGCCTGCATATGTGTTGTGGCAATACGAATCTCGCCCTGTCTGCCATCCCTAAAGTCGTCAGCAACGGCGCGAATATTGTCCATCGCCAATTCAATACGATCCACTTGCTCAACAATAGTCTCGCTTAGCGGGGTTGCCTTAATTAAACGCTTACCCTTACGTTCAAACAGCGGTAGACCTAGCTCCTCTTCCAATAAACTGAGCTGCCTACTGACGGCACTTTGCACAACAAAGTGTTGATCAGCGGCTCTGGAAATGTTTAAGCCATTGTTAATAACCGTTTTTAAAAGTTGCAGTTGGAAAATCTTCATTTATCTTTTTATTAGATTTAAATATCAAATTGTATCACTTTATTGAAAATATATTCACCCTATAATTGATTACAAATCAAACGGAAACACACGTGATGCAAATGTTAACGCCCCAACAAATTGAACAGACCTCACTAGTGATCAATAATTTATCTCCAGCACAAAAGGTTTGGGTGAGCGGTTATTTGCACGGT